>JBPCMC010000427.1:0-11360 GCA_051002645.1 Thermomicrobiales bacterium | reverse complement strand
TGGTCAGTCTGCTGCATCGGGCGGGATGGCGGACGATTGCCGAGCGGTTACGCTACTACAGTGGCCATCCGAAGGAAGCTCTCGCCTTCCTCGGCTTCCCGCTTGCCGAGAATGCATAAGCCCTGACTCCCTGCCCCCTCTCCATCGCGATGGAGAGGGGGCAGGGAGTGAGGTTCCTCGACCCGTCGCAGATTGTATAGGCTCTGCGGTTTGACCGGGCACGCCGCGCTCCGTACAATACCCTTCGGTGTACATACGTGCGATCGGTGCGTAGGGAATGGGACTTGGGGACGAGCCTGCCGCGAGCTACAGGAGAGAGGGGATCGCGACCGGCGATGCTCCCGTCTGCGCCGCGCACGTCCGGCGCGCAGACGCGGCGCGCGTGGCGCATCCTGGTCGTCACGTTCTCTTGCTTCGCGATGCTGATTGGCGGGCTTGGCTTCGGCGTCGCTACCTATCGCACGAACGCGACGAAACCGCGCGACGGCACGGTGCGCCAGATCATCACCGGCAGCCAGGCACAGGTTCGCTCCCGCCAGCAGTCGTTCTGGCATGATGTCAGCGAGGGCAGCGTGGTGAATGAGGGCGACACGATCCGTACGGGCGGCGATACACGGATGCGCATTGCCTTGTTCGATAATACGATTGTCGAACTTTCCGAAAACACCATCGTCGCGTTCGATAAATTGCGTGCGACACAATACATCGCCAAGAACGCCGCGATCCAGCTCCGTCAGGATCAGGGGCGGGTCGTGGTGACGGAGAACTCCGAGACCGAATACAATCGCGTGCAGGTGGATGTCCTGACGCAGGGCACGACGATCGAGGCGCGCCAGCCGGGGACGAGCTTCCGCGTGCTCGTCCTGCCCGGCGAACTGGAGGATCCGGGGCGGGTCGATGTGTCGGTGCTCAACGGCGCGGATGTGACCGTGCAGGGCGCGGGGCAGCGCGTGACGGTGGCAAACGGTCAGCAGACCGTCGCGGCGGTCGGATCGGCGCCGTCCGCGCCGACTGTCAAGCAGCGGGAACTGGTGGAGAACGGCGATTTTAAGCTCGGCGGGACAATCGGCGACAAGATGCCGAACCATTGGCAGATCGAACGGGACGACGGCGGCGACGGTGTGGGCATCCGCGCGACGGCGG
Source organism: Thermomicrobiales bacterium (assembly GCA_051002645.1). Classification (GTDB taxonomy): domain Bacteria; phylum Chloroflexota; class Chloroflexia; order Thermomicrobiales; family JALYUS01; genus JALYUS01. Next base: position 10,217 of record JBPCMC010000427.1, on the reverse strand, counting down.
GCATTGTGCCGGAAAGCATTCGCGGTCAGCCGGTCAATGCCCTGCACCTTGTGCGTGCGGGTGGGAACGTGGACAGCGATCAGATCGGCATTCAGCAGACCCTCGCGTTCAGCGAATTGGATGAGTTCGATTCGGTCGTCTTGAGCGCGGACGTGAAAATTGTCAGCCACAGCCTTTCAGCCGGGGGCGTGCGTGGGTCTGAGTACCCGCTCATTCTGTTCGTCCAGTACATCGATGCCAATAACAACCCGATTGGTATCGGCCGGGCCTTCTACACCCAAAATGATGATGGCAACCGCACCGATTACGGCCCGGTGCAGGGTACACAGGTCAAGGCGGGCGTTTGGGGAGAAACGATTCATTGGGACCTGAAACAGGTCTACCCGGTGCCCTATAAGCTCGTCAGTTTGCGCGTCTATGCCTCCGGGCACGACTACGACGCCTACGTCGCGAATATCTCCATCACCGCCAAGTGAGCGCGCGGAAAGAAAGGCCAGTTGATGAGTTCGATTGTCGTCATCGGTACCGGGTATGTGGGGCTAATCACGGGCGCCGGATTCGCGGACCTCGGCAATGATGTCATCTGCCTGGACATCATCGAGGAGAAAATCGCCAAACTGCGGGCGGGCACGATGCCCTTCTTCGAGCCGGGCCTCGAGGAACTCGTCCGGCGGACGGCGGAGGCGGGCCGGCTGCGGTTCATGACCGCGTATGGCGAGGCGATTCCCGGCGCGGACTTCGTCTTCATCACCGTCGATACTCCGCCGGGCGGCAACGGCGAGGCGGATATGAGCCGCGTCGTGCAGGCGTCGCGCAGCCTCGCGCCGCACCTGCGCGGCCGGACGATCATCATCAATAAGAGCACGATGCCGGTCGGCAGCGGCGATTTTGTCGCCCGGACGATTCGGGAACTCGCGCCGCCGGATGCCTCGTTCGCGGTGGTCTCGAACCCGGAGTTCCTGCGCGAGGGCTCGGCGGTGCGCGACATTCAGGAACCCGACCGCATCGTGCTCGGCGGCGACGACACGGTTGCGGTCGAGGCGGTCGCAGAGCTCTACGAGGCCGTCAGCGCGCCGATTGTCAAGACTGACTTGCGCACCGCCGAGATGATTAAGTATGCCTCGAATGCGATGCTGGCCACCCGGATCTCCTTCATTAACGAGATCGCCGCGATTTGCGAGGAGTTCGACGCCGATGTCCGCGTCGTCGCGCGCGGCATGGGTTTGGACGCGCGCATCGGCCCCAGCTTCCTGGAGGCGGGGATCGGCTTCGGCGGGTCGTGCTTCCCGAAGGATGTCAAAGCGCTCGTGCATATGGCGGCAGCGAAGCATCTGCACCCCCAGTTGCTCGCCAGCGTGCTCGACATCAATGAGGATCAGCGCCGCCGTTTCGCGCGCAAGGTGTTGGCGCACCTCGCCACGCCATCAGAAAGCACGGTCGGCGTCTGGGGGCTCGCCTTCAAGCAGGACACCGACGACATGCGCGAGGCGCCATCGGTGGACATCATCCGCTGCCTGCAAGACGAGGGAGTGCGCGTGCGCGCGTACGATCCCGTGGCGACGGAGGGGGCCCGCGCGCTGATGCCGGATGTCATCTATTGCCCGGACCCGTACGACGCGGCGCGCGGCGCTGATGCGCTCTTGCTGCTCACCCCATGGAGCGAGTTCCGTCAGGCGAACATGGAGCGCGTGCTCGAAGCGATGCGTCATCCGGTCGTGCTGGACGGGCGCAATATGTATGACCGTGGCGAGATGGAGGCGATGGGTTTCACCTATGTCGGCGTCGGACGCTGACGGCGTCCTGCCGCTCCACCCGCCCGGCGTCGCGCGGGTGGCAATTGGCGTCGATACGGTGGAGATTGCCCGTGTTGCTGCGGTGATCGAACGGCACGGCGAGCGCTTTCTCAACCGCGTCTTCACTGCCGATGAGCGAGCCTACGCGGGCGGGCGGACACTCTCGCTCGCCGGTCGCTTCGCCGCGAAAGAGGCGGCGGCCAAAGCGATGGGGACGGGGATCGGCCCGGTCGGCTGGCGAAATATCGAGATTCGCAATGATGTCGCGGGTAAACCGTCGCTCCTGCTCTACGGAGCGGCGGCGACGCGGGCGCGCACGGCGGGTCTGCTGGAGTGGCATGTGAGCATTACCCATAGCCGTGACCTTGCCACCGCATTCGTCGTCGGGTACTGTCCCGATGCTGCGGTGGCGGACGAAACGGCCAATAACGAACGAGGAGAGTAGCGAAAATGCGCGTGGTCACAGCGGCGGAGATGCGTTCATTGGAGGAGGCGGCATTCGCGCGCGGCGTCGAGGCGCCCGCGCTCATGCAGCAAGCGGGCGCGGGCGTCGCGCGGGCGATCCGGGACGTGACCGGGCACACGGGCGCGCGGGTCGTCGTCCTGCTCGGCCCTGGCAGTACCGGCGGCGATGGCGTCGTCGCCGCGCGGACGCTCGCCAGCGAGGGCTTTCACGTCTCCGTCTGGTCCCTGGCGCCGCGCCCGGAGTTGGAGACGCCGGGTCGCCAGGGTATCACGGTGCTCGACGGGCCGGACGCGTTGCGCTCCGCGCTCGGCGAAGCCGATGTCGTGCTCGACGCGATTCTCGGCACCGGCGCGCGGCCTGGACTGCCGGACGAGATTGCGGGCGTCACCCGGATGGTCAACGATGTGACGCCGCGCGCCGCGCGGGTGGTGGCCCTCGATGTCCCGACGGGCGTGGATGCCACAACGGGCGAGGCGGGCGACGACGCGATCAAAGCGCGTGTTACGGTCGCGCTCGGCTCGCCGAAACGCGGCTGCCTCGTGCCGCCCGGCAGCCGGTATGTGGGGCGTATTGTCGTCGTCGATCTCGGCCTGGGCGAGCCGACGGAGGCTGGCCCGCGTATGACGACGGACGCGGACGTGCGCCAGCGTGTCCCGCGACGCCTGCCCGATGCACATAAGAGCGACTGCGGCACGTTGCTCGTCGTCGCCGGCGCCGTCACCTATATTGGCGCGCCGGGCTTCGTGGCGGAGGCGGCGATGCGCGCCGGTGCGGGTCTCGCGACGATGGCGGTGCCGCGGGCAATCGCCGGTACCGTCGCGGCGGTCGTCCGCGAGGCGACGCTCCTGCCGCTCCCCGACGATATCGACCGGGCGGGTAAGCAGGTGCGCGAGTGGGTGCAGCGGTTCACCGCCGCTGTGATCGGCCCCGGTCTGGGCCGCGAGGAGGAGACAGAGCGTTTTCTGGCGCGGCTGCTCGGCATTGGTGAGGCACGGGCGCGCCCGCAACTCGGCTTCGGCGGCGCGTCGACGTCCGCCGCGCCCGATCCGATCCTGCCGCCGACATTGCCACTTCTGATCGACGCCGACGGCCTCAATTGGTTGTCGGGTCTCGATAATTGGGCGGAGCAGATCAAGAATCCGGCGATTCTCACGCCGCATCCGGGCGAGATGGCCCGCCTGACCAAGCGCGAGATCGACGAGATCAAGCAGAACCCCTGGCAAATCGCCACCGAGTACGCCGAGAAATGGAACAAGGTCGTCGTCCTCAAAGGTGGCCCGACGATCATCGCAGCGCCAGATGGCGCGCTCTGGGCGGCTCCGGGCGGGAACGCCGCGCTCGCGACGGCCGGGACGGGTGACGTGCTCGCCGGGGCGATTGGTGGCTTCCTCGCGCAGGGCCTCTCGCCGCTCGACGCCGCCATCTGCGGCGTCCATGTCGGCGCGCGCGCCGCCGAGCGGGCGGCGGACGAAATCGGCGAATACGGGATGGTCGCGCCGGACTTGCTTCCCGCGATTGCGGCGGCGATGCGCGCGATTCTGGGTATCTGATTCATGTCGGGCAGCGGCCCTACGATTCCCGACCACCGGCGCTCCTTCGTGCGCGTCGATCTGGACGCGATCACCCGCAACGTCGCCGTTATCCGGCGGCATCTGCCACCAGGGTGTGCCTTCGGCGCGGTGGTCAAGGCGGACGGGTATGGGCACGGCGCGGCGTCGGTGGCGCGGGTGGCGCTGGCCGGCGGTGCGTCGTGGCTGCTCGTCGCGACAGTGTCGGAGGGCATAACTCTCCGGCGCGCAGGTTTCGCGGATGTGCCGATCCTCGTCCTCGGGGCAATCGCCGCCGAGGAAGTGATGGACCTGATCTCAGCCGACCTCATTCCGACGATTGACGAAGGATCGCCCCTCGACGCGGTCGCAGCGGCGGCGAAAACGATGGGCAAAGCGCCGTATCCGGTGCATGTCAAGGTGGATACCGGCCTCAATCGCTTCGGCGTCGCCGAGGAGCACGCCATCGCCTTTGTGCGCCGTGTGAGCGCCGATCCGCGCCTGCGTGTGGATGGTCTCTCGACACACTTCGCGACGGCTGATGTGATCGGCGATCCCTTTCTCTCCGAGCAGGATCGCCGTTTCGCCGCGATTGTCGATGCGCTTGCGGCGCATAGACTGCGCCCGCGCGTCGTCCACGCGGCGAACTCCGGCGCGGCGTTGCAGGGGATCGGTTGCTGGGACATGGTGCGCGTCGGCATTGCGATCTATGGCATCCCGCCCGCGCCAGGCTTCCCGATGCCGGCGGGCCTCTCCGCCGCGCTCTCGGTGCAGTCGCGGGTCGTGCGCGTCATCGACCTGCCGGTTGGTGCGACGGTCGGCTATGGCCGTACCTACACGGCGTCTCGCCCATGCCGCGCCGCCGTCGTGCCGATCGGCTACGCGGACGGATTGTCGCGGTCGCTCTCGAATCGCGGCTCTCTCCTGATTGGCGGCGGGCGCTGCCCCATTGTCGGCAATGTGTCAATGGATCAATGTGTGGCGGCACTGCCGGATGGCGTTGACGCGGCGGTAGACGATCCGGTCATCATCGTCGGCATGCAGGGCGGCACGACGCAGACGATTACCGATCTTGCCACGGACGCCGGGACAATTGCCTACGAATTGGCCGTTCGCTTCGGCGCGAGGATGCGGCGCGAGTATCATGCCGCCTGTACGTTCGACGGCGGTTGATCTTCTCTTTCGGTACATGTTGTCGATGCTGTATACTATGGGCGGTCAGTGCGTGAAAAGGAAAGCAATCGTGGAGCAACGCGTGACGACGGTACTGATCGTCGAGGACAACGAGCGCAACATGCGCCTGATGCGTTTGTTGCTGCGCCCGCTTGGCTATCACCTCCTCGAAGCGACCGACGGCAAGGAAGCTCTCGCGACACTGGAGGAGACGACGCCCGACATCATCCTCGTCGATATTCAGTTGCCCGATGTGGACGGGTTGGAGATCACGCGCCGTCTGCGGCAGCAGGAACGGTTCGCCACCACGCCGATTGTCGCGCTCACGGCGTACGCGATGCCCGGCGACCGCGAGATGTTCCTGCGCGCCGGCTGCACGGGGTACGTCGCCAAACCGATCGACACGCGCGCCTTCCCGGAGATCATTGCCTCGTACCTCACCCATCTGGAGGTCCCGACGGCGAACGAAGGGACACCCGCCGAATGATGCAGGTCGGTACTGTTCCCACCCAGGATGCCCGCGCAGCGTTCGCCCGTGCCGAGGCATGGCGCGCCGCGCACCCGGCATTGTGGGATTTTTGGTCGGACGCATGGGAGCGTAAGACGGGGCATCCGCTCCGGCTCACGGACGGGCGTGACGACCGAAGCGCCACGGCCGTGCCGATCGAGTCGGGCGACCAATTATGCGGGGCACTGGCGAGCGACGGCCGGAACCCGGCGCTCGAACCGTGGTTGGATGGCTTCGCCGGCTTGATAGGCGAGATGTTGGCGGCGGAAGACGAGCTCAACGGCATGACCGATGAGCTGGTTGATTCGTACGATCAACTGACCTTCCTGTATGAGATTGCGCGGATGCTGTCAACCACGGTGACGCTCGCCGAGGCATTGACGCTGCTGCTCGCGCAGGCCCGCCGGATCATCGGCGCCGACGGCGGCGCACTGGTCATCGAGCAGGCGGAGCGACCGATGCTTGTGCTCACCGATGGCGCCGTCCCGACCGAGGAATTCATCGTCGCCGCCCACCGGGTCGTGACGCGCGCGGACCGACCGCTGGTCGCCAACGATCGCGCGACAATCGTCAGTACCGTCGGCATCGCGCCGCCGCAGTCGGTCAACGGGATCGTCGTCGCGCCGATTGTCACGCCGCAGGGAACGGCGAGCGCCGCCTGCTTCGGCGCGACGAAGCTGGACGGGTTCACGGCGGGCAACCGGAAACTGATGCAGGCGGTCGCGGAGCAGAGTATCGCCATCGCCGGTCAGTTCGCGCTCCAGGAGGAGCAGATCCGGCGCAGCCGCGTCGCGCGCGATCTCGAACTGGCTGCGCAGATTCAGACCGCACTGCTGCCCGCCCCGTTCCCCGGCGCGCCGCACGTCTCGCTGCTCGCGACGATGATCCCCGCCAGCGAGGTCGGCGGCGACTTCTATACCCACCCGGACGAACGCGCGGGCGACGAAGCCGTGCTCGCCCTGGCGATCGGGGATGTCGCGGGTAAGGGCGTCGCCGCCGCGCTGATCACGACCGTCTGCCTGAGCGCGATGCGCGCCGAGATGCGACATGTCGCGTCACCGGCGCAGGCCCTCCAGGCGGTGCAAGGCTTCATCGCCGACGAGCTCTCGCGCATCGACTCGTTCGTGACCTGCATCCTCGCGACCTACGACCCCCGCGCGCGGGAGTTGCAATATGCCAACGCCGGTCACACCGCCATCCTCCGCTGGTCCGCGCTGCGTCGGGAGATCGACGCATTGGGCGCGACGGGTCTGCCCCTCGGTGTCGACATCGGCATCGCCGTCGAGAATGGGGTGGTGACGCTCGATGCCGGTGATTTGCTGCTCCTGTATACGGATGGCGTCACCGAGGCGGCCTCGCCGGAGGGTGAATTGTTCGGCGACGAACGTTTGCGGTCATTGCTCGCGGCGCACGCCGACGAGGAGCCAGGCGCGATCCGCGACGCGATCCTGACGAGTGTGCGCACCTTCGCGCCCGTGCAGCGCGATGACATCACCCTTATGCTCCTGAAAGCGGAGGCGTGATTCGATGCCCACGCGCCAGATCGTCTGCCGGTTTCCCGCATCGTTGCAGTATCTGACGGCGCTTCGCCACTTCGTCCATGCCTTTTGCGTGGACACGCTCGGCGCGGACGCACACGACGAGCAGGTCTATCAGTTGCAGCTCGCGGTATCGGAACTGGCGACGAATATCATCGTCCATGCCTATCGGGATCGGGAGCTGGGATCTGTTGATGTCACGGGCGAGGGCGGGGACGGCGTCGTCACGCTGGAGTTCTGGGATACAGGGAAGGCGTACGTGCGGAAGCCGCCAGTGTTGCCGGAACTGGAGCGGCTCGCCGAGGGCGGCTACGGGTCGTTCATCATCCAGCAATGTGTCGATGTGGTCACCTATGAGCGAGACGGCGAGCGCAATCACTGGCGGCTCGAAAAGCATTTTGGCAATAGCGGAGGCGAGTAAATGGACGTTACGGTGACAGTCGAAGATGGTGTCGCAATTATCACGATGGACGGTCATCTCGATGCCCTGTCCGCGCCGCAGGCGAAGGACGCGTTCCGCGAGTACGGCAATGGCGATTATCACGCCGTCGTCGATCTGGCGAAGGTCTCGTTCATCGACTCGTCCGGCCTCGCGTCGCTCATCTCGGGTCTGAAGACATTCCGGTCGCAGGGGAAGGAATTCCGGCTTGCGGCCGTTCAGCCGAATGTCCGGCAGGTGCTGACGCTGACGATGCTCGATCGCGCGTTCGACATCAGGCCCGACGTGCGGACGGCGGTCAATTCCGTCGGCGCGTAATGCATCGGAATAATGGGGTGCCGTGTGGCAAACGTGCTCGTCGTCGATGACAATCCGGTCAATCTCCGCGTCTGCCGCCTGATCCTCGAACGGTACGGGCATAGTGTGGAGACCGAGACGAGCCCCGTCACGGTCTTGTCTCGCGTCCAGACGCAATTGCCGGATGCCCTCATTACTGACCTGATGATGCCGATTCTGGACGGCATCGAACTGACCCGGCAGATTCGGGCGCTCCCGAATGGACAGACCCTGCCGATTATCGTGCTCACGGCGCGCGGCGAGGAGTCCGATCAGGATCGCGCGATGGAGGCGGGGGCGACCTACTTCCTCACCAAGCCCGTCAGTTCCGGCGCGCTCACCGCCGCCGTGAACGAGGCGCTCGCCGTGCCGCCCGCTTGATTTCCGATTCGACTGTACGGTGGATGGTCGCGGGGATGGGAACCTCACCCCCCAGCCCCCTCTCCATTGCGATGGAGAGGGGTGCCTCGCGCAGGATGTCGTGGCTTACCATGCCGATGTATCTTCTCCGCGTTTGCTCCCCATCTCCATTGCGATGGAGAGGGGGCTGGGGGGTGAGGTCCGTTACCGGGACTGGCCCATCCGCCGCAGGGCGGCGAGGACGCGCTCCTCGACGGTCATCCCGTCGGCCATCTCCGCATCGCGCAGGGCTGTGTAGGCTTCAGTCGCGGAATAGCCGAGCGCCTGCAACGCCGCGATCACTTCGCTACTTGAATCCTGTGCTGCCCCTCCGCCCCCGCCCGCGCTGACGGGGAGCGCACCGCCGACAAGCGCGTCCAGTTTGCCGCGCAGTTCGAGCACCAGTCGCGCCGCCGTCTTCTTGCCGATACCAGGGATGCGCGCGAGGGCGTCGATGTCCCCCGCCGCGATCGTTTGCATGACGACATCCGGCTCGCCGGAGCCGCAGATGTTCAGCGCGACCTTCGGCCCGACGCCGGTGACGCCGAGCAGCAGCCGAAAGAGGCCAAGTTCGGTCTCCGTCGTGAAGCCGTAGAGGGCCATTTGATCCTCGCGCAGATAGAGGTGCGTGACGAGACGTACCGGCGTGCCGTCGCGCGGCAAGGCGGCGAGCGTCGTGTGCGATACGGCGATTTGCAGGGTGATCGGGCCGACCTCAAGCAGTACGGTATCCGGCAGCACACCAACGACGACACCACGAACGGCGGCGAGCATCGCGCCTCCTATTCGCCCTGCGTGGGGCGGGCGTGTTGCATATCCCAGTCATTGTAGAGCCGGGGGAGCATGTCGTACGGGGACCATTCGGCGCTCTGACCGTACTTGCCCTCGTAGTGCATGTTCGTCTCGCCGACTTCGAAGAAGAGGATTTGCGCGACCCGCAAGCCGACGGGCAACTCAATCGTCGCGTGCGAGTGGTTCGTGATCTCCATCGTCCAGCGCGCGATGTAGCCGACATCGCCGACGCCCGCGCACTTGCAGACACTCATGCACGACCGCCCGATACTCGAACGCGCCCGCATCGAGGTCGTGAAGCCATTACGACCGCCAACGACCTCGATGGTGTGCGCGAGAATCGTATCGCCCGGACGCACCGCGATTACGCCATTCGCCTCAATCGGCTCGCCCCAGAACTTGCGCGTCTGCGCCTCGGAGAGAAAACTGACCGTCTGCATGTTGCGATTCGGCTCGAAATACCACGCGCCGAGACGCACATCGTAGGAATTCGTACCGAGTTGGCGCGCCTCGAACGGATCGATGACGATATCCCCCGCGTCCATCGCGTGCATGATGCGGCGGTCAGAGAGCAGCACAGACCCCTCCTAGCGGACCAGGAAAAGAACAATAATGGCGGCGACGACGAGAACGGCGACGATTGCCGCGATGATTGCGGCAATCGGGATGCCGCGTTTGCTCGGCATGGCGGGGAGGCGGTCGGTGGCGGTCTCGGAGAGGACCATCGCCGGTGCGACCGGGGCGCTCACCGGCGCACGCTCGGCAGTCGCCTTGACGACCACGGCGGAGACATTGTCGGAGGCATTGCGGTTGTTGGCGAGATCGATCAACTCCTTGGCCGCTTCTTCCGGTGGCAGCGCCTGAACGATCTGCTTCATCTCCGCGTCATCGACGATCCCGTGCAGTCCGTCCGAGCAGAGGAGCACCACATCGTCCGCCATCAGATCGACTTCGAAGATGTCCACATCGACCTTCTGCCGCTGGCCGAGGGCGCGGGTGATGACGTTGCGCTGGCGGCTGCTCTTCGCCTGTTCGGTGGTCATCTGCCCGGCGCGCACGGCCTCCGCGACGAGGGAGTGATCCTTCGAAATTGCCGCCATCTGCGCCCGGCCGCGCGCGAGGTAGGCGCGGCTGTCGCCGACGTTGCCGATGGTCAGTGTCGTGCCGCGAATGACACCGGCGACGAGCGTCGTGCCCATCGCGCGGTCCTCGCTCTGGCTCAGGCC
>JBPCMC010000426.1:0-22972 GCA_051002645.1 Thermomicrobiales bacterium | reverse complement strand
ACCGCTTCGGCTGGGGATTGACCGTCAACCAGGGCGGCGACGCCAATGGCCTGATCGAGGGCTGCATCCAGGCCTACGGCGGTGCGCTCAACGACGACACCGGTAAGAAGGTGACGCTCAATTCCCCGGAAACCGTCGCCGCCGTCACCTTCCTGGCGGACATCTACACGAACGCGAAGTACAAGAACATGCTCCCGCCCGGCGTTGGTGGCTGGAACGACACCGGCAATAACGAGGCGTGGGCGGCGGGCACCATCGGCATGACGACGAATGCCTTCTCACTCTATGCCAAGTCCTTTGCGGACAAGAGCCCGATCTACCCACAAACGGGGGTCTTCCCCGCGCTGCTCGGCCCCGGCACGGACAGGCTAATCACCCCCGGTGGCGGTTGGGGCGCGTGGATCATCTTCAAGACCGCGAAGAACCCTGATCTGGCGAAAGAGGTCGCCAAGCGCATGGCCGGCGGCTCCTCCTTGCTGGCGGTTGTCAAGCCGTCGGTCGGCCTGGTCATGCCCGCCTACAAGAAGCAGTGGGATTCCGACCCCTTTTATACGAATGGCGAGGCCTCCTACCCCTCACTGCGCAAGGTGATCGAGACGCCATTGCCAATCGCGACGAAGACCGGCTTCCACTTCCCGCAGACGCCCAGCCCAGGCCACGATCAGGCGCGGGACAGCGCATTCGTCTACACCAATATGATGGCCGATATCATCACGAAGGGCACGAAGGTCCCCGAGGCGGTCAAGGCCGCGCACGATGCGACCGTCAAGATCTTCGAGCAACTTGGCCTCAAGCAGTAACGAGTAGCGAGCAACGAGCAACGAGTAGCGAGCAACGAGCAACGAGTAACGAGTAACGAGAGGGATGGGCTCATCTCGTTACTCGTTACTCGTTACTTCGTGTTATACTCCTGGCAGCACCTAATTGACACGGGATCAGACGTAGCCGGTTGGTGCGGCTCTCACCGCCCATACGCAACGAAGCAGGGGAAAAAAGCATGGCACAGACGACGCGTCAACGATCGATTGCCGCCCCGGTTACCGCCCCGCGTAGCACGACGTGGGTACGCAGGGCGCTCGGCCCGGACTGGAACGTGGCGCTTCCCTTCATCTTGCCGCTGGTGCTCTTGATGGCGGTGCTGATCGCCTGGCCCTTCTTCAAGTCGATCCAACTGAGCTTCACGACGCGGCAATTGACCGAGCCGCAGCATTACGTCGGCCTGCAGAACTACCGGGACCTCCTGAAGGACAAATTCTTCAAGGATGCCGTCAAGAATACGGTGCTCTTCACTGCGTATTCGATCATCTTCAAGGTCGTCACCGGCATCATCGCGGCGATGCTCCTGCACAATCTGAAGCGCGGGCGCGCGATCCTCACCGGCCTCGTGCTGCTGCCCTGGATCGTCCCGACCGTCGTGACGGCGCTCGCCTGGCGCTCGATCTACGACCCGATCTTTGGTGGCCTGAACAAGGCGCTCATCTACTCCCATCTCGACGGGCTGGTGGTGCATCTGCGCCTGGCCGATCGCATCCCCGCCTCCTGGCTTGGTCAGGCGGATCTGGCGATGCCGTCAGTTATCCTCGTTAACATCTGGAAGGGTATCCCGTTCTTCACGCTGAACCTGCTCGCCGGTCTCAAAGCAATCGATAATGACCTTTATGAGGCCGCCTCCGTGGACGGCGCGAACTCGTGGCAGAAGTTCACCAATGTGACGCTGCCGGGCCTGCGCTATGTCCTCCTCGTCACGACGCTGCTCTCGACGATCTGGACCTTCAACACCTTCGATGTCATCTACCTCCTGACGGGCGGCGGGCCGGGCGGCTCGACGCGGCCGTTCGTCGTCTTCGCGTACGAGAAGGCAATCCAGGGATTGCAGTTCGGCCCCGGCGCGGCGGTCGCGCTGCTGATGGTGCCGATCCTGGCGATCTTCATCTTCTTCCTCGCCCGCTACATGCGGCAGGCCGATCAACCGACCGCCGGATCGTCGCACGCCGACTCGCTCGCGAGTTATACGAAGCCGGTCATCGCCGCCGGTGTCGTGCTCGTGGTTGCACTCTTCGCCTCATTGCTGATCAATGACCCGAGCATCGCCCTCGCATTGCGATTGACGGTCGTGGTCATCTTCGCGATCTTCCTGGGGCGCCTGATCGTCGCGGCGATCCACCAGTTGCTCGAGACGCAGGGGCTGCTCGGGGAGAAGGGCGCGCTCACCCGCTTCTTCGCCTCGCCGATCACCTTCGGCGTCGGCGCCGCAGTCGGTGCCCTCATCGCGATCATCGCGGGGGCGGGCGGGTCACTCCTGCTCACGGTCCTCGGCGCGCTGATCGTGCTCCTCTTCGCCTTCCTCTACAGCAAGACGCGGGAGCAGACGAAGTGGCTGCTCTACACCGTCATCATCGTTGCGGCGTTCGGGCTCTACTCGATCAATAGCGGCATGTTCATCCGCGCGGCGGTGATGATCGGCGTCATCCTCCTCCTCGGTATCTCCTTCGGGCGCGTCTCGGCCTGGCTCACCGACCGTGGCGAGGCCCGCCGCCGCTCGCAGGGCCTGTCGCGGGCGCACTCGCAGAAGGACCGGCCGAATATCCTCGGTCGCCTGCCGGCCTGGGTCGCGCTCTTCCTCTTGCTCTTCTTCGTCCTCGCGCCCTTCTACTGGATTCTCATCACCGCCTTCAAGTCTGAACTCCAGGTAACGTCGCAGCAGGGCAATGTCTTCTGGCCGCAGCCGTGGACGCTCAGCCAGTTCCACAAACTCTTCAATGAGCACCCCTTCTGGACGTGGATGCGCAACTCATTCATCGTGGCGATCTTCGCCACAGCCTTCTCGGTCACCTTCGCCGCCCTCGCCGGCTACGCGCTGGCACGCCTCCGCTTCCGGGGGGCGCAGGCGCTCACCGGCATCGTGCTCCTCACCTACCTCGTGCCGAGCGCGCTGCTCTTCATCCCCCTTTATCAGATCCTCAGCCGGTTCCATCTCATCAATACGCTCGGCTCGCTGATCGTCACCTACCCGACCTTCGCCCTCCCCTTCGCGACGTGGCTGATGATGGGCTATTTCCGCGGCATCCCGGAGGAACTGGAGAACGCTGCGATGATCGATGGCGCGACGCGCTTCCAGGCCTTCCGGCGCATCACCCTGCCGCTGGCGACGCCGGCGCTGCTCGCGGTCTCGCTCTTCACCTTCACCAATGCGTTCAATGAGTTCCTGCTCGCCTTCGTCTTCATCACGAAGGAGCAATTGAAGACCCTGCCCGTCGGCCTCCAGGGTATGATCTTCGGCGATATCTATCCCTACGGGCAGTTGATGGCGGGCGCGTTGATCATGGCCGTCCCGGTCGTCGCCCTCTACTCGTACGGGCAGAAGTTCCTCGTCGAAGGCCTGACGGCGGGGAGCGTCAAGGGATAACCACCGCCAGCGCGCGAGAATTCTCATCACGGGGGCCAACGGTAGCGTTGGCCCCCGTTTTGCGCGATAGTGGGAGGAAACCTCACCCCTGGCCCCCTCTCCTTTGCTTGGCAGCAAAGGAGAGGGGGAGTGGGAGAGGAGATGATATGACGCAGGGGCGCATAGGATGCGCCCTCCGGTTCCCCTTCCCGTTCCGGGAAGGCGGGTGCCCTTAGGGCAGATGGGGGTAGGAAGATGGCGACGGAAACGGCGACGCTCGGTGTTGGCATTATCGGGACGGGGCGCGTCTCCGGCGGCCACGCGAAGGCGGTCAAGGAGACGGAGGCGACCCGACTGATCGCGGCGGCGGACGTCGATCAGGGCCGGGTCGAGCAGTTCGCCGAGGTGAACTACTGCACACCCTACACGGATTACCGCGAGATGCTCACGCGCGGCGACATCGATTTCGTCATTGTCGCGCTGCCACACTGGCTCCACTATGACGCGACCATCGCGGCGGCCGAGGCGAAGAAGCATATCTTCATCGAGAAGCCGATGGCGATGACGCTGGATGAGTGCGACCGGATGACGGAGGCGGCGGAGAAGCACGGCGTCAAAATCATGGTCGGCCACTCCGAGCATTACCAAGCGCCGAACATCACCGCGCGGCGCATCCTGCACAGCGGCGAGTTGGGTGACATCGTCTTCGCCAACGATGTCTGGTACAAGCCCTTCAGCCTCGGCATGCGCCCGCCGTGGTTCCTCGACCGCGCGCAGGGCGGCGGCATGTGGCAGATGAATGGCGCGCACATGCTGGACCGCATCACCTGGCTCGTCGATAGCCGCGTCACGGCGGTCAAGGCGTGGATCGGCAATCCGATGGTCAAGCAAAAGGCGGATGACTCGTGCGTCGTGATGCTCGACTTCGCCAGCGGCGTGCATGCCGTCTTCACGCATACCGGCTATGCCAAGGAAAAGGGCGGCGAGTGGAGCGAGGGTGAGTATATCCTCAGCGGCGGGATGCTGCGCGTCAACTCGCGCATGAACGCGGGCGTCTGGACAGCGACAGACGGCCACTACGAACCCGCCCCACTCGATGACGTACCGACCGGCACCGGCTTCACCGGCGAGATCACCGACTTCGCCCACAGCATCCTCACCGGCGCGCCCGCCCCGATCGGCCCCGACTACGCGCGCCACATCATGGACGTGCTGCTCGCCGCCGAGAAGTCCAGCGAGACGGGACGGGAAATCGTGATCGGGTAAGAACTCACCCCCCGGCCCCACCCCCTTTGCTTGTCCGCAAAGGGGAGGGGGAGCCATACGGGGAAAACCGCAACATAGGGGCGCCTAGCGTGCGCCCCCCGGTTCCCCTTCCCGTTTCGGGAGGGGGTTAGGGGGTAGGAATCTCCATGAAGATCAGCCAGATGCAAGTCACGACCGTCGCCGCGCCGGATCCGCCCTTGCGCAATTCGTGGGGCGTGCATGAGCCGTACTTCGTCCGTGTTCTGCTCAAATTGACGACGGATGATGGCCTGGTCGGGTGGGGCGAAGTGGGCGGCGGCGCAGCGATGGCGCGGCAGATCGAGGCGGCGAAGCAGCACATCCTCGGCCAGAGCCCGTACAACCTGGAGCCGATGCGCCTGACCTTGCGCGATAACAAGCAAGCCTTCTCCGCCATCGAGGTCGCCTGCCTGGACATCATCGGCAAGGCGACGGGGGAGCGACTTGTGGACCTGCTCGGCGGGCAGGTGCGCGCGAAGGTGCCATACGCCTCGTATCTCTTCTACAAGTACGCGGATCAGGAGCGCGACGACCCCTGGGGCGAGGTGATGACGCCCGAGGCGATGGTGCATGAGGCAGAGATGTTCCATGAGAAATGGGGCTTCACGACGCACAAGGTAAAGGGCGGCGTCCTCCCGCCCGACGAGGAAGTGCGCACAATGCTCCTGCTGCGCGAGCGCTTCCCCGATCATCAGTTGCGCATCGACCCGAATGCCATCTGGTCCGTCGAGACGAGCATCCGTGTCGCGTACAAACTGAAGGATATCGACCTCGAATATTTGGAGGACCCGACCGCCGATAATGTCGGCATGGCTGCCGTCTCCCACACGACGCACACCCCGCTCTCCACCAATATGTGCGTGACGCGCTTCGAGCACATCCCGGAGGCGGTGCGGCTCAACTCCGTGCAGGTGATCCTCGGCGACCATCACGGCTGGGGCGGCGTGCGCGCGTTCGTTGACCTCGGCAAGTTCTGCAGCACCTTCGGCCTCGGCCTCTCGCAGCACTCGAACAATCACCTCTGCATCTCGATGGCCGCGATGACCGCCGTCGGCGCCGCGATTCCGAACCTGCTCTACGCCTCGGACTCGCATTATCCCTGGAACACCGAGGACATCATCAAGGGCGAGATGATGACCTTCAAGGACGGCTGCCAGGAGGTGCCGAGCGGCCCCGGCCTCGGTGTGGAGATCGACGAAGACAAAGTGGCGAAACTGGCCGAGAACTTCCAGCGCCGCAATAGCCTCGCCCGCGACGACGTCACCGAGATGCGCAAGCGCGACCCCTTCTGGCTGCCGATCAAGCCGCGCTGGTAGATCATGGTATACTGTACCTATGGATGAAGTGGTTGTGTGGCAAGGAGGGTTGCCAGTACCATGAGTACATTGGTGGCGTTCACTGCCGATCATGTCTGTCGCCTAACCGGGCTGTCGAAGCGGCAACTGGGTTACTGGGATCGCACCGACTTTTTCTCGCCTCAATTTGCGGGTGAAAGTCGGAAGCGTCCCTTTAGTCGCATCTATTCATTCCGTGACCTTGTAGGACTCCGCGCTATTGCTCTGTTACGAATAAAGCATGGCGTTCCCCTACAAACGCTCCGGCGAGTCGGCGCATGGCTTCTCCAGCACGATGATAGTCCTTGGTCAAGCCTGAAATTCTATGTCGCGAATCGCCAAGTCTTTTTCAACGATCCACTGACGGGTACCAGAATGGCCGCGATACCGGAAGGTCAACAAGTGTTTCCAATCGAGATGGAACCCATTGCCCGTGACATGGAGCAGGCGGCAAATCAACTCCGTGAACGGATATCTGAGGAATTTGGACAGATAACACGCAACCGATACGTTGTACGCAACGCATGGGTGTTGGCGGGAACTCGTATTCCGACTTCGGCCATATGGGATTTTCATCAAGCCGGATTCGATGCGGCTGCGATCATCCGCGAATACCCCCGGCTAACGCCGCAGGACATTGATGCAGCCATCACGCATGAGGAAATGTTGCGACAGCAAGTGGGGTAGCATGTGGCGACCAGTTCCATGCTACTTCTCGTAGATGAAAATGTCCCGGATTCGGTATCCAACTTTCTGCGCAGTCGCGGGCATGACGTTCGCCTCGTCCGCGATCTCTTTCCACGCGGTATTCCCGATCCGGTCATCGCGGCAAGAGGCAATGAGTTCAGCGCAATCGTCGTCACCGTCGATAAGGATTTCGAGAGCATTGTTCGCCGAATACCGGAAGGGAATCGGAACCGATTCCGGAATTTGGGTCGGATAAGCCTACGTTGCAGTGAGGTCAGGGCAAAGAAACGTGTGGAAGAGCTAATCGAGTCCATTGAGTTCGAGTTTGTACAGGCGCAAAGAAGGCGCGATCAACGACTCATTATCGAGATCACTGAAACATCATTCCGAGTGGTACGCTGAATATAAACCCGTAAAGTAGGAAGAACGATTGGCAATGTCGGATGCGCTGGACATCTTGGATCGCGTACCGTAGCGGTATGACGATACGCACGGCGATTTTCGATTTCGATGAGTTGCTTATCAATCTTCAGTCGGAGCATTTCGCGGCGGATCGTGCGGCGATGGCGGCGCATGGACATGACTATGACGACCTGCCGGAGGCAATCCGCCTCGGCGGCTCCGGGCGGCGGATCAGCGAGTTGCTGGCGGAGATGCGGGCGCATTTCGGCATCGCCGAGCCCGTTGACGCGCTGATGCTGCGGCGGCAGGAGCATTTTCTCATCGCCCTGCGGGATGCGCCGGTGCTACCCGCGATGCCCGGTGCGGTGGAGGCGGTCAACGCACTGTATGACACGGGCTTCCCACTGGCGGTGACGTCATCGGGCATCCGCGAGTACATCGCGCTCGTGCTGGATCGCCTGGACATCGCCGATCGCTTCCGGGTTGTCATCACCGGCGCGGACGTCACACACGGCAAACCGCACCCGGAGCCGTATCTCGTCACCGCCGCACGGCTCGGCGTGCCACCTGCGGATTGCGTCGTCTTCGAGGATGCAACGGTCGGCGTGCAGGCGGCGAAGGCGGCGGGGATGCGCTGTATCGCCGTGCCGAACCGAGAGGCGACCCAGCCGCAGGACCTCTCCGCCGCCGACCTCATTCTGCCCAGCCTGACCATCTTTTCACCTGCGCTGCTTGCGCGGTGGGCATGACTGCTCGCGCCGCAGGAGAGTAGCGCCTTCGGTCAGTGACCGGGGCGCAGACGACGGGCAAGCAATTCCTGCAAGCCTCCGGTATGCTCAGCGAGATATTGAAGGGTAATGAGAAGTTGGTCGGCGGCGGGATCGCCGAGTAGTCCGCGCAATTCGGCGTTGATGTCGGCGCGGGCCGCCCGACCCGCCTCGATCACCGCCCAGCCGCGCTCCGTGAGCGACACGAGGCGATTCCGCTGGTCGCTCGGGTCTCCACGGCGGATGACATAGCCGAGCCGTTCGAGTTCGATCACGAGCTTGGATGCGCCCTGCGCGGTCATGCCAAGTTTGCGCGCCAACTCCGTGATGCGTACTGGCCCCGCGATGAGATGCTGGAAGACGTAGCCGTGTGCCGGGCGCACATCTCCGAAACCGGCGGCGACGCGGCGCGTGACCCCCGCGTCACAGGCGGCACGCAAGGCGGTAAAGAGGAGCACGAGGTCCCGATCTGGCGGTATTGACATCATGCGTGCATTCTATTATATTCAACTATAGTTGAGCAACTACTGTTTCGTTTCGTGACATGGCGCGAATAAGCCCATGCCGCGCGGCGCTCAAGGAGGAATCGGGATGCGTGTTACATCGTTCGCGGAGATGGAGGACGAGTTCATGGCGCGAGTGTGTCGCATGGTCTGGTGCAATGTCGCCACCGTGGATGGGCATGGTCGCCCCCGCTCGCGCGTCCTCCACCCTATCTGGGAAGGATCGACCGGCTGGATCGCCACGCGCCCGCAGTCACCCAAGGCGGCTGATCTCGCCGCGAACCCGTATGTGTCGCTCGCCTACATCGCGGAGCCCATTTATCCGGTCTACGCCGATTGCCTCGCACAATGGGAGGACGATCCGGCGGTGAAGCAACATGTGTGGGACCTCTGCCGCACGACGCCCCCGCCGCTCGGCTATGATCCGGCGTCGATCTTCAAAGCCGTGGACGCCCCCGAGTACGGAGTGCTCCGGCTCACCCCCTACCGCATCCAATTGGACGACGTGTCCGGCGCGGGGGAACGCCGCATCGTCTGGTATGCGGATGCAACTCGCCGGTGCGACGCCGGATCACCCGCGCTGGCTCGCTAATCGAAGCGCGGCGGTCCTTGCCGGAGGCGGGCGCGAATCTCCTCCGGCCCGAGTTGACCGAACCAGCGCGTCTCCATCCACCAGTTCGCGCCCGCCTCCGCGAGCGGTCGGACGATTGCGGCCGCAGCCTCGTGGTCTTCACCTGGTGTCTCTCCCTCGGTGACGATATCGTAGGGTGTCGCGTCGTCGCGCTCGGTGGCGATGAACGCGCGCTTCGCCGCGATGTCCTCGGGCGTCATCGCGCCCTCCGATGCTCCGCTCTTCTGGGGCAGGACGCCGTCCCAGCGGAGCGCGCGTCGCATCGACTTCATGCGCGGCCATGCCCCAACGACCCAGATGGGAATGCGCGATGACTGCACGGGCGGCGGGAGTCGCATCCCATCCACGCGATAATGCGCGCCATGGAAAGTGAACGATTGCCCGCTCCGCAGCCCCGCGAGGATCGCCAGTCCTTCGTCGAGCATCTCGGCGCGGACTTTGAGGTCGGTCACCTCGCCCACCTTGCCGAACGCGCCATCATCCAACGCCCCGAGCCCGACCGCGACGATCAGCCGCCCGTTGGAGAGGTGATCGAGCGTCATCGTCTCATGGGCAAGTTTCCACGGGCGACGGCGGGAGACCGGCGTGACGATCGCGCCGAGGCGCACGCGCTCCGTCCGCATCGCCATCGCCGCCAGCGTCACCCACGGGTCGAATCCGGTCGGCAGCGCGCTGTTCCCGTTGTCGATGTCGATGCAATCCGGGATGAAGACGCCGTCCCACCCCACGTCCTCCGCCTCATGCGACAGTTCCGCCAGCGTGCGCGCATCCCCGCCCGGAAAAATGAATCCATACTGCATCTGGCGCCCCTCTTTCCGCTTCTCCAATATGCCGAGGTACAGCATACTGGACGATTCCTGACACCCCCTGTCAGCTATTTCCCGGACCGAGCGCACGTCTTACTGCCCACTGCTCACTGCCGACTGCCCACTTCCCCCATACCGCTCCGCGTCCCGCGCCGTGTACTTCGCCAGCGAAGCCCGGAGTGCGGCGTCGAGGTCCACGCCGACGGTGTTCGCGGTGGCGATGACGATGTAAAGCAAATCGCCGAGTTCGTCCGCCAGAGCACGATCCGCTTCGGTCGGCTTCTTTTGCTTCGGGCCGTAGTGGTGGTTCACCTCACGCGCCACTTCGCCGACTTCCTCGGTGAGGCGGGCGAGTTGCGCCAGTGGTTCCCAATAGCCGCCATGCGCTTGAATCCACGTATCCACCGCCTGTTGAGCCTCCGCGATGGTCAATGGCTCCGCCATCTGTCGCTTCCTTCCATCATGGAATCATTGCCGTAGCCGATCTGCCCCGTCTCTTCCATGCTCCTACCAGATCGGACGCAATCGCGGTGAGGGCGCGTTATCGCTCACTGCGGAGATGAGACGGCGCACATCGTCGCGTAGCATCGCCAGCCGCTCGTCGCCGATCACCGCCGCCGCCCGCCGTTCGATGTCGGTGAGAGCGCTCTCCGTCGCCCGGATGCACTCCCACCCACGCGCGGTCAAGACGACGATTTTCCCCCGCCCGTCGCGCGGGTGAGGGCGACGGGTGACGTACCCGTGCTGTTCCAGATAATCGACCATCTGGCTCGCCGCCTGCTTGGAGACGCCCAGGTGTTCGGCAAGCTCATTGCCCGTTGCGCCGTCGGGTGCCAGCCGAACGAAGGCGAACCCATGCGCCGGCCGCACATCATCGAAGCCGAGCGCCGCTAAATGACGATGCAGTTCATCCACCATGACGCGGGAAGCACCCGCCAAGAGAATGAAAAGGTCATAGCCGCCGATGGAGTGATCGGCCATCGTTCCTCCTCTATTGAGATAGTCAACAACCTTGACAACACACCGTCACCATCGTACCATGACGATGTAGTCAACGTGCTTGACTACTCGACAGGCCGACCTTCGACAGAAAAAAGGAGATGCATCATGTCCGTATCCGATCACGCAAACGCCGCGATTGTGCGCGCCTTCGTCGAGGTCTTTTGGAACGAGCGCGACATCGACCGTGCTGACGAGTTCCTATCACCCGATTACATCGACCATGCGTACACGCCTCACACCGCCAGCGGCCTGAAGAGAACGGCGGGCGAACTTGCCGCTGCCTTCCCCGATCATCGCACGACCATCGAAGATGTGGTCGCGCAGGAAGACAGAGTGATGACGCGGATGGTCCTGCGCGGCACGCATGGTGGCCCTTTTCGGGGCGCCGTACCCACCGGCAATCCGATTGAGGTCGCCGTCTACCGCACCTACCGCCTTGCTGACGGCAAGATCGCCGAGCACTGGGCGCTGCTCGACACGGCGACGCTCCTGCGTCAGATCGGGGCACAGCCGTCCCCCGAGACCGCGTGCAAGCGCGCATAGGTGCAGAGGCACAGCATCTTTGCGTTCTTCCCGCATTCACGGCTACACTATGCACCACGCATGGAACAGCGCGAATGAAAGGGAAAAGCAGGCATGGCAGAGCAGATTCTCGGCATCGATGTGGGCGGCTCGGGGATTAAGGGTGCGCCGGTCAATGTGGAGACGGGCGAGCTGACGGGCGAGCGGCTGCGCATCAAGACACCGCAGCCCGCCACCCCCGAGGCGATGACGGACGTGATGGCGGAGATCGCCAAACACTTCGCCTGGAAGGGGAAGATCGGCGTCGGCTTCCCGGCCGTCGTCAAGCAGGGGGTGATGTACACCGCCGCCAATGTCGATCCGTCGTGGATCGGCACGAACGGGCAGGCGCTCATCGAAGCGAAGACGGGCTGCCCCGTCTCGATCATCAATGACGCCGACGCCGCCGGGTTGGCCGAGATACGCTTCGGCGCGGGCAAGGGCAAGAGCGGCAGCATCATGATGATCACGCTCGGCACCGGCATCGGCGTCGGCTACTACATCGATGGCCGGCTCGTGCCGAACACCGAACTCGGCCATTTGATCGTCGACGGCAAGGATATCGAGACGCGCGCCTCCGCCGGCGTGCGCGAGAAGCAGGATCTCTCGTGGAAGAAGTGGGGCAAACTGCTCACCGAATACTTCCACGAGCTGGAGCGACTGCTCTGGCCGGACCTCTTCATTATCGGCGGCGGCGTGAGCGATGAGTTCGACAAGCTCGCCGCGCACATCGAGATCAAGACGCCGATGGTCCCGGCGCAGATGCTCAACCTCGCCGGCATCGTCGGCGCCGCCCTCGCTGCCGAGGACAAATAGGCCGAACCGCGCGGAGGGAGTTGCAGATATGACATCGACTGACGGACAGATGGAAGAAGCGATCCGCGACATCCTCGCGAGCGGTGAGGAAGCCACGCACGGGTGGAGCGATCAGCAGATCATCGCGGAAGCGCGCCGACGAGCAGGAGCCGCCGATTCCGACCATGCGATGATGGATCGCTGGGAAATCCTGGTCACCCAACTCCGATCCGGGACGGATAACGACGGGCAGACGCGCGCGCAATAGCCCACTATTCGTCAGGCGCCACCGTGCGCTGCTTGCCCCTGGCTCTCCGGCAGCAGGGTGCGCAGGTAGCGGACGACCTGCCAGCGCTCGGTCGGCGAGAGGCGGGTATTGTACGGGGGCATCCCCTTGCCCGCGACACCGTTGGTGAGCAGCCAGTAAAGGTCGCCGTCGGTGTACCGCTGCCCGGTCGCGGCGGTCAGTTGCGTGCCGGGCTTGCTGTTGCCCTCGCCCGCCACCCCATGACAGACGGCGCAGTTCTGGGCGTAGAGCGCCGCGCCTTGCGTGAGGACATCCTGCGTGGCGGGGACCGGGTTCGCCCGCCCGGTGAGCGGTGTCGTCGGCACGGAATACCACGCCATCAGCGTCGCCCCCAGCACGATCAGGCTGATCGCGCTGATCCACGTCGCCCGGCGCATCGCCGAGCGTGAGAGACGGACGATCAGGCCGAAGGCGAGGAGCGCGAGGCCGATGAGCAGCGGGTCGATGCCCCGCCAGGCATCCGGCAGGAGGCGCGGCCAGAGGAAAGGCGACGGCGAGACGGGCTCCTCCGTGTATGCCGTCGGACGCGGCTGGAGGGCGAAGGGGAGCTGCACGTCCTCCGCCACATTCTGCCGCCGCACGACCACCCGTGCCAGCCAGTTCTGGCCGATGGCGAACCATTGCCCGGTGGCGCGGTAATGCCCGTCCCCGGCGGCGACGAGCGGCACGGTGAGCAATCCGACATCCCGGTCGCCGCTATTCAACCAGAGCGTGACGCGCGTCACATCGGTGCGCACCGCGCCCGCCGGATCGGTGATGCGCGCGTCGAAGGTCGCGTCCGCCCCTTTCGTCTCGACGGTGAGCAAGCCGCGCACGTCGTTCACGTCCAGTATCGGCTGCGCCACGACCACTTCGGCGGCGGCCGTGGGCACGGCAATCGTGCTCGTCGCCGCAGTCGTCGCGGTGTTCGCGGGCGGCAGTTGCGTCAGCAGGCCGGTCAACCCGATCACCGCGACGGCCAGAATCACCTCCGCGCTCATACCGCGCAGGAGCATCGTCTGGCCGCGCGCCGCCGCGACGCTCTCCGCGTCCCGCGCGATCCACCGCTTCAAACCGAAGCGATTGAGCGCGGCGACGAGCACAATGCAGGCGACGAGGGCGATCTTGCCGATCACGACGAGTCCGTACGTCGTCGTGCCGATCGTGTCGCGCGTCGTGTGGACGGTGACGGCGTAGATGCCCGTGACCGTGAGCACCGCCATACTGATCAGCGCCAGTTGCGAGAAGCGGCCGATCATCGCCGCCATCGCCTGCCGCTGCGTCGCGCCCGTAGTGCCGTGCAGCAACGGTGGCACGAGACCGACCATCAGGATCAGGCCACCGAACCAGAGGCTCATCGCCGTGAGATGCCCCCAATCCGCCAGCATCGCCAGCGCGGGATGCGCCTTCACGTCGATGGCATGGCCGCCGAAGACGGAAATCAGCAGGAGGGCGAGGCCACCGACGAGAGCGATGCTCCACCCCCAGCGCGGCGCGGGTAGCGCCGCCTCCGCTTCCGCCGTTGCGGTCGTTGCGCGGGTGGGGTTGGCGACGATGCCGAGCGGGCGGCGGGGCAGTTGCAGGCGGCCCATCGCCGGCAGGAGGACGAGCCACTCGCCGAGCGCGAGGAGCAGGATACCCTGCATCCGCCAGACCGCGCCGTAGGTCGTATTCTTGACGAGATCGGCGATCCGCCCCCACTGGAGCGCCTCGCGGAGCGTGACGCCGTTGATCGTCGCCACCTGCACGATCAGCGAGAAGAGGTGCGCGCCGAGGGCGATACCGAGGGCGATGAAGAGCCAGCGTTGCATCCGCTGATCGAGCGTCTGGCGGAGGCGATTGGCTTCCTCCTCCGGCAGCGACTTCAGGGCGGGGAGGATGATGAACAGGAAGATGCCGACGCCGCCGACGAGCGCGGCAATGCCGCCATAGCGCAACCCGCGCAGCAGCACCGCGAGGAAGGGCGGGCGGTTCGAGGTCGAGATGCCAGCGATATCCGGCACGCTCGCCACCGGCGCGGGCGGCGGATCGCCGGGCAGCGCGACCGTGAAGACGTAGGCGCCGCGCACGGGGTGACCGTCCGGCGAGAGCACCTGCCAGAGGACGGAGTAGACGCCCGTCACCAGTTTCGGCAGCCCAATCGTCAGCACCGACGGGTCGGTGCCGGAGGCGGGATTCGCCGAGGTTGTGACGGGTCGCTGCGTCGCGTCGAATACTGTTACCTTGCTGTAACCCGGTTGGAGCGGTTCGTCGAAGTGGAGTGTCACCAGCTCCGGTACATGGTCGAGCGTGCTGTTCGGCGCGGGGTCGGTCTGCAGCAGCGAGGTATGCGCCGCGACCGAAACCGGCAGAAGCGATGCGAGCGCCAGCAGCACCAGGACGACGCACAACACACAAGCGGGCATCCGTCGCCCGCCGTCTCTCCCGGTCACCGTGCTTGGAGATGGGATATTCACGCGTCTCCGCTCGTCTGCTCGCCGAAATCCGCGCCCATGCCGCCTCCGCCTAGTGTACCACCGCCCATCGTTGCCACCCCGCTACTGAGAGATACGCCGCGCGGTGGGCATATGGATGATGCCGTTCTGCCTGTATGATGGCGTACCGGGTTCCGCGACCGCCGGTGGAGGAGCAATGATGGCAGGTGCTACGCGACCGAATATCGTCCTCGTCATCACCCACGACAGCGGCACGCACCTCGGCTGCTACGGCGCGGGCGTCGCGACGCCACGGCTGGATGCGCTCGCAGCGGAGGGCGTCCTGTTCCAGCAGGCCCATTGCACCGCGCCACAATGCTCGCCGAGTCGCGCCAGCCTGCTGACGGGGCAATACCCGCATACCAACGGCATGATGGGTCTCGCGCATCGCGGCTGGGAGTTGCGGCCAGATGCTCGCTGCCTGCCGCAGTACCTCGCGGACGGCGGCTACGCGACCTACCTTTTCGGCTTCCAGCACGAGGCATATCAGCACCCCGAACGGCTCGGCTATCAGCACATCGACACGCTATCGATCAAAGCGTCCGTCGTGGCGGAGAAGGTGCGCGCCTGCATCAACGGCCAGCCCGCCGCCCCGTTCTTCATCATGGCGGGTTTCGATGAGACGCACCGCCCCTTCGACCGCCCCGGCTACGACGTTGATCCACCGGAGGCTGTCACCGTGCCGCCGTGGTTGCCCGATATTCCGCCCGTACGCGAGGAGATCGGCCAACTGAATGGCATGGTCAAGGCGGTCGATACGGCGGTTGGGGAAATCCGCGCCGCGATTGCCCGCCACCCGCAGGCGGAGAATACGCTCTTCATCTATACGACCGACCACGGCACCGCCATGCCGCGCGCCAAAGGGATGCTCTACGAACCGGGCACGCGCACTGCCCTGCTAATGCACTGGCCCGCCGACTTCGCGGGCGGGCGACAGATCGACGACCTGCTCGTCAATGTCGACATCCTCCCCACCCTGCTCGACGCGGCCAATCTGCCAATCCCCGCCGGGCTGCACGGGCGCACCTTCCTCCCGCTCCTGCGCGACGATCCCTACCGCCCGTACGATCACATCTTCACCGAAATGACCTGGCATGACCGTTACAACCCGATGCGCGGCGTCCGCACGAACCGCTATACCTACGCGCGCAGTTTCATCCCGTCGCCGCTCGTCTACATGCCCTCGGACGTACTCGGCGGACTCTCCGGTCAGACGCTCGCCCCCACCTACTACGGCACTATCCGCCCGCCCGAAGAACTCTATGACCGCACAGCCGATCCACTCGAACAGACCAATCTCGCGGCAGACCCCGCATACGCGGACGAATTCTCGCGCCTCCGCAATCTCGTCGCTGACTGGATGCACGCGACCGATGATCCGCTCCTGCACGGCCCGGTACCGGGCAAACCGGACGACGAACTGGGCTGGGGGTACCCTTTTCCGCCGTCAGGAGAGAGCGTTCGAGCATGATTAGTGCATTTCGGAGTGTGACGTCGAACAGCACCGTCCATCCTGTATGATAATGTCTCCCCCCTTGTACGATGTTTGTGCCTGAATATCGACGCTGGATGGAAAGGAATAACCTTGACCGAGGCATTAGGAAAACAATCCCGGCGATGGCGTCTTCCACCAGAATGGGGACCGGAAGAGGAGGCGCATTACGACGAACTCTTCGACGGCTGGATGAACGATTCCGAGCGCATGCTTGGTCGCCCGCGAGATACAATCCGGCTCCTTAGCATCTCCGACACGAACAACTTACAGGATCGCGTCATGGAGTTGCAACATGACGCCTACCACCTCCGCGCTACTCCCTATTTCGGTCGTGAGGAAGAACTGGCGCGCAGCGTGGACGACTGGCAAAAGCCAGCCTTCGTCAACGCTGAGCGGCTCACGGTATATGCACGCCTCCTCGCCAAACTCTTAGCGGAACTGCCGGACGAGCGGGTCTTCATCCTCAGAGAGCTTTGCGGTGCCTTCGGTGCGATCATATCGACCAGCGCAGAGGTCTTCTCCCACGGGCTCGCTTTCTTCGATCCTTACGCTACCGACAGTGTATGGGTGGTTGATACAGACGGACGGAATGCACTCGATATAGGAGTCTTCTGGCAGAGTTTCCACGTCATCGCATCCATGGCAGTCTTTGGGAACAGATGGACAATACCCCTTGCCAACGAGAAGGGCGGATTCTATGGTCGCTCTCCTGAGGACCCAGCGACTGCCTCAGCAATTGCCCGCGACGCGCACATCGAGCCGTATCAGTTAGAGTTCTTCCACGCTGAGGGTGCAGGTGCTTTTCATAATGCAAGGCTTGAATGGACGCCGGAATGGCGAGCAGCACTTGCACGCGGATGTCATACGGTTAGTCGCGTATTGTCTCCTGGACCTGAGGGTGGGACGACATTGATCGTTACGTTTTGTTGCCCGGAAGCGGACAAATAATCTCACCTCGGCACTTGACGCTGCAGTGGATGCGGAATGCCTCAGCGGCATTCCGCGAAGGCTTCGGCGGCGGCGGTGATGGTCTGATTGATCTCCGCGTCTGTGTGGGCGAGGGACATAAAGCCCGCTTCGTATTGTGAGGGGGCGAGGTAGACGCCGCGTCGCAGCATACTGTGGAAGAAGCGACCGAACATCGCGGTGTCGCTCGTCTTGGCGGTGGTGTAGTCGCGCACCGGGCCATGAGTGAAGAAGCCGCAGAACATCGTGCCGACGTGCGTGCCGTAGTACGGGACGCCCGCTGCTTTCGCCGCCGTGCCGAGGCCGTCCGCGAGCATCGTTGTCCGCCGCTCCAGTTCATCCCAGACGCCGGGTTGCTGAAGGGCGGTCAGGGTCGTGATACCGGCGGTCATGGCGAGCGGGTGGCCGCTGAGCGTGCCTGCTTGATAGACGGGGCCGCTCGGCGCGATCATCCGCATCAGGTCGGCGCGGCCACCGTATGCGCCGACCGGCAAGCCGCCGCCGATCACCTTGCCGAGCGCGGAGAGGTCCGGTCGCACACCGTAGAGCGCCTGCGCGCCGCTGGGATGGACCCGGAAGCCCGTCATCACCTCATCGAAGATCAGCAGCGCGCCCGATTGATCGCACGCCGCGCGCAACCCGGCGAGGAAACCCGGCTCCGGCGGCACGACGCCCATGTTGCCCGCGACCGGCTCGACGATGATCGCGGCAATCGCGCCGGGATTTTCCGCGAGGAGCGTTTGCACCGCCGCGAGGTCATTGAAGGGCGCGGTGAGGGTATCGGCGGCGGTGGCGGGCGTCACGCCGGGCGAATCGGGCAGGCCGAGCGTCGCGACGCCCGATCCCGCCTTGCTGAGCAGGAAATCGGCGTGGCCGTGATAGCAGCCATCGAACTTGATAATCTTACTCCGCCCGGTCGCCGCCCGCGCCAGCCGGAGGACGCTCATCGTCGCCTCGGTGCCGGAGTTGACGAAGCGGACCATCTCGATGGCGGGCATCGCCGCGACGACCATCTCCGCCAGTTGCGTCTCCATCTGCGTCGGCGCGCCGTAACTGGTGCCGCGCGCCGCCTGCTCCGTGATCGCACTGACGACCGCCGGGTGCGCGTGGCCGAGAATCAGCGGCCCCCATGAGAGGACATAGTCGATGTAGCATTGCCCGTCCACATCGTACAAATACGGCCCCTCGCCCCGCTCGATGAAGCGCGGGCGCCCACCCACGGCGCGGAAGGCGCGCACCGGCGAATTGACGCCGCCGGGAATCACCCGCTGCGCCTCGGCAAAGAGTTCATCAGATCGCGTCTGCGTGGCCGTGCTCATCTGTCGAGACCTTCTTTCACTGACGAGGGAGAAACCGGGGAGAACCGCAGAGACAGAGAGGACGCGGAGGGCGCAGAGAGATTCCTTTTTCTTCTTTCCTCTGCGATCTCTGCGCTCTTTGCGTCTCTGCGGTTCTCCCCGGTTTCGTCGATTTACTATCGTTCTACGGCACATCAGCCGGGGCGACGCCGAAGAGGTCGCCCGCGATGGTGGCGTAGTCGGGTGCGGCGGACATCTCCTTGAGGCGGACGGTCGGGTGATGCAGCAGTTTGTTGACGATGGACTTCGTCAGCGCGTCGAGGCGCGCGGCATCAGCGGTATCGCCTCCGTCCCGCTGGAGGAAGCGGCGCAGTTCGGCGGCGCGGATGCGCTCGGCTTCGTCGCGCATCGCACTGATGATCGGCGTTACGGCGCGCGATGCCTGCCACCGCGCGAAGTCCGCCTTCCCGTCGGCGAGGATCGCCTCGGCGCGCGGGATTTCCGACTGCCGCTTCGCCTGACCGGCATCGACGACTTCTGTCAGGTCGTCCACCGTCGCGACGTTCACCTGCGGCAGCGCGGCGACAGCGGGCTCGATGTCGCGCGGCACGGCAAGGTCCACGCAGTGCAGGGGGCGATCCGGGCGCTGTCGCATCGCCGCCGCCACATCGTCCGCCCGCACGACCGCATCCGGCGCGGCGGTGGCGGCGATGATGATATCAACGTCTGCGAAGGCATCGGCGCGGCGATCCCACGGTACGGCCTCGCCCTTGACGCGGGCGGCGAGGTCGCGGCCCCGCTCCGCGTTACGATTCGCGATCAGGATGCGCCCGGCGTCGTGCTTGTGCAGGTACCAGGCGGCGCGTTGCCCCATCTGCCCCGCGCCGAGGATTAGCGCCGTCGGCTGCGCCACCTGCGCGGACCGCAAGGCAATCGCCGCGCCGGTGTAGCCGACTGAGACGCGGCGATTGAGCGTCGTCTCGCTGTGGACGCGCTTGGCGGCGTGCATCGCCCGTTGGAAGAGCGCGGCGAGCACCGGCCCTGCCGTACACGCGGCGCGCGCGGCGGCATAGGCATCGCCCACCTGCCCGAGAATCTGGCTGTCCCCCAGCACCGGCGATGCCAACCCTGCCGCCAGCGCGAAGAGGTGATCGACAACCTCCTGATCGGTGCGATAGACGAGATGCGGCACGAACTCCGCCGGCGGAACATCATGCACGTCGCTCAGGAAGCGGATGAGCGCCTCCCGCCCGGCCTCGCCATCCCGCGCGACCGCGTAGCATTCGAGGCGATGGCAAGTCGAGAGGATGATCCCTTCCGTCAGGCCGGACGCCGCATCTGCCGCGACGGACCGGAGCGCTCCGAGGCCGATCGCGAGCGTTTCATGTGGAAATGCCAGCCGCTCCCGCAAGGCGAGCGGGGCGGTCCCGGTGTGCAGCCCGACGGCGATTAAGTCCATGCGATAGTAACCCCGATCAGTCCCCGACAGTATGCGCGGCGAGCCGCTGCCGCGCTGGCTTCTCCAATTCGCCCGCGACGAGGGCGGCGAGCGCGCGCACAAAGAGCGGCGACGTGTTCAGCGACTTGATGCGGGCGAAGGCAATACCCTCCCGCTCCGCCTCCTCGCGCGCGCCGTGGTCGATGTCGTAGAGGATTTCCAGATGGTCGGCGAGGAACTGCACGGGCGACATCAGCACCTCGCGGTGCCCCGCTTTCGCCAGTTCCGGCATGATGTCCTTGAAATCCGGCTTCAGCCACTCGCCCGGCTCATGCCCGGCGCTCTGGTAGCAGAACATCCACTGCGATGCGGGTAGGCCGACGCGATCGGCGATAGCCCGCGCCGTCTCCTGCAACTGCTCGATGTACTCCGGCTCCTGATCGGTGACGCGCTTCGGCATGCTGTGCGCGCTGGAGAGGACGGGCACGCGCCCGCGAATCTCCGGAGGGAAGCGGTCGAGCCCCTGTCGCACGCGCTCGGCGAGCGCCTCCTGGAAGAGCGGTTCGTCGTACCACGCCCCGGCCATCGTCACGGCGGGCGCATCGTCGCCGAGCGCGGCGACGGCGGCATCCAGCGCGCGGTTGTAGCCGCCCATGATGATCGGCGAGTACTGCGGCGACATGATGATGCCGATGATCCGCTCCACGCCCGCATCCGCCATCTCCCGAACTGCCTGCGTGATGCTCGGCTCCGAGAAGCGCATACCGATGCCGACGCGGAATTGTGGCCCGTCCGGGAACCGGCGGGTCAGTTCCGCCTGCACGGCCGCCGCCTGCTCCCGCGTGCGCGCGATCAGCGGCGAACCGCCGATCAGGTCGTATCGCCGCGTGAACTCCGCCTCCAACTCGTGCAGTTCCTCCGCCGGTATCTGCCGCCCGCCGCGCACATTGGAGAGGTACTGCGGCACGTCCGCGAGCGTCGCGGGCGAGCCATAGGTGAGAAGCAAGACGCCAATCGTTTCCGTCATTACCCACCCCCAACCCCTCCCGATACGGGAGGGGAGAAAATACAAATTCGCCTATCTCCGTCCGGCTCCCCTTCCCCGGTGGGGAAAGGGTTGGGGGTTAGGGCTCCCGCGCCGTCGCCGTATGCACCGCCTCAACCAGCCGCGCGAGCATCGCCGGATCGGTCTCCGGCATCACGCCGTGACCGAGATTGAAGACGTGGCCCGGTCGGTTGCCCGCGCGGGCCAATACATCCTGCATCCCCGCCTCGATAGCGGGCCACGGCGCGAGCATCCGCGTGCCATCGAGATTGCCCTGAATGCCCTTGTCGAGACCGATGCGCGCCCAGGCATCATCGAGATTGACGCGCCAATCCACGCTCATCAGGTCGCCGCCCGCCTCGGCCATCAGTTCGAGCAGGCTCGCATTGCCGGTGCCGAAGTGGATCGTCGGCGTACCGGTCTCCGCGAGCGCGGCGAAGATGCGCCGGGTGTGCGGCAAGACGTACTGCTTGTAGTCCTCCGGATTGAGCGCGCCAACCCAGCTATCAAAGACCTGGACGACCTGCGCGCCCGCGTCGATCTGCGCCTTCAGGTAGACGATCATCGAGTCGGCGAGGAGGGAGAGCAGCGCGTCCCAAACATCGGGCTGACCGAACATCAACCCCTTCGCCTTCTCGAAGGTGCGCGACGGCCCGCCCTCGATCAGGTATGAGGCGAGCGTGAAGGGCGCGCCGGAGAAGCCGATCACCGCCTGCTTGCCGGAGAGCTCGCGCCGCACGATACGGATCGCGTCGAGGACGGGCTGCACGTCCGGCGGCTCCATCGTCCGCAACTGCTGCACGTCCGCCATCGTGCGGATCGGGTGATGGATGACCGGGCCGCCCTGCTGGATTTCGAGCGGGATGCCCATCCCTTCGAGCGGGATCATGATGTCCGCGAACATTACCGCCGCGTCCACCCCGAAGGTATCGACGGGCATCAGCGTCACCTGCGCACTCAGTTCGGGCGTCTTCGCGATCTCCAGGATGCCGTATTTCTGGCGCAGCGCGCGGTACTCGGCGAGACAACGCCCCGCCTGGCGCATGAACCAGACCGGCGTGCAATCCGGCTGCCGGCGCCCGCAGGCATCGAGCATCCGCGCCTCACCTGTCCCCCGCTTCGGCCCCGCCACCGTCACCGTTTCCTGCATCATCAAGCCTTTCTACCAAACCGATTGAACCGCAGAGACGCAGAGAACGCAGAGATCAGAGAGAAGGGGTTGAAACCGGCAATCTCCATGTCACTCACATGCCCTTTGCATTTTCGCGATTCAAACTCTCTTTCTCCTCTGCGTCCTCTGCGTCCTCTGCGGTTCAAACGTTTTCGTCTCAGTCCGCGACGGTGGAGGGTTGTGGGAGGGCGCGGAGGGCGCCGCCCCATTCCTCGGCGAGCCAGCGGGCGGCATCGACGGCGGCATAGGTGATGATGCTGTCCGCACCGGCGCGTTTGATGCTCGTCAGCGCTTCGAGCATGGCGCGGCGTTCATCGAGCAGGCCGTGTGCGGCGGCGTTCTTGAGCATCGAATACTCGCCGCTCACCTGATAGGCGGTGATCGGTAGATCGAATGCCGCGCGCGCCTGTGCGAGCACATCGAGGTACGGCATCGCGGGCTTGACCATCACCATGTCCGCGCCCTCGGCGATGTCCGCCGCGATCTCGCGCAACGTCTCGCGCCCGTTCGCCGGATCCATCTGGTGCGAGCGGCGGTCGCCGTGCGACGGGGCGGAATGCGCCGCCTCGCGGAAGGGTCCGTAGAAGGCGGAGGCGAACTTGGCGGCGTACGCCATGATCGGCGTCTCGACGAAACCGCCGC
>JBPCMC010000425.1:0-5327 GCA_051002645.1 Thermomicrobiales bacterium | reverse complement strand
TCATCTGTACGGCGCGGTCGCCGATCTCGTCCACGGCGAGCAGTTTCGAGCGCATGCGGATGCGCTTGCCGACCCGCACCGGCGAGATGAAGCGCACCTTGTTCAGGCCGTAGTTGACGCCCATCCGTCCGCCGAGATTGACCTTTACACCGGACGCCTTCTGGCTCCCCAGGTACGGGATGAGCGAGAGGGTCAGGTAGCCGTGCGCCACCGTGCCGCCGAAGAAGGTCGTCTTCGCCCGCTCGGGGTCCACATGGATGTACTGATGATCGCCGGTCGCATCGGCGAAGGCATTCACGCGCTCCTGCGTAATCTCCATCCACTCGCTGACGCCCGTCTCCTGCCCGATCAGTTCCTTCAGCTCCGCCACCGATGTCACAACCCGCTCAGTGTCCGTACTCATACATACCTCCCAATGACGAAACCGGGTATGAACTGCAGAGACGCAGAGAACACAGAGATCGCTGAGAAGAAGAGGATGGGAGGGGCGATTTCTCTTTCGTTCTTTCCTCTCGTATCCTCTCCTCTCTGTGTCCTCTGCGCTCTCTGCGTCTCTGCGGTTCACATGCTTTCGGCCAGTTACCCCGAGACGTGCCCGGCGAGGACTTCCTCAAGGACGCGCTCGCGGTGCGTTTCGAGGTCGCCGTAGAGTGGCTCGAAGTACTTGGCGCGCTTGAAGTAGAGGTGCAAATCGTACTCCCAGGTGAAGCCGATGCCGCCATGGACCTGGATCGCCTCACCGCAGACCTTCCGGGACGCGCCGTTGACGAAGGACTTGGCGACCGAGGCGGCGAGCGCGGCGTCCGGCGCATCGGCATCGAGCGCCCAAGCGGCATAGTAGACCGCCGCATGGGAGTTCTCGACGGCGACGAGCATCTCGGAGAGCTTGTGCTTGACCGCCTGGAACTGGCCGATGAACTGGCCGAACTGCTTGCGCACCTTCGCGTAGTCGGTGGACATCTCCAGCGACTTGCGGGAGGCGCCGAGCATCTCCGCGCTGGCGCCGACCGCCGCGCGTTGGAGCGTCGCCTCGACCGCCGGCCACGCGCCGCCCTCCGCGCCGAGCAGGTTCTCCGCCGGGACACGAACATTCTCGAAGTGGAGCGTCGCGCTCTTCTCCGTCAAGTCGGAGATCACATCGCGGTCGATACGCAACCCGGCGGCATCGCGTGGGACGGCAATCAGCGAGACACCCTCCGCGCCATCACCGCTGCCGCTGCGCGCCGCGACGAGGATGACATCCGCCGTCTGTCCGAAGGGGACGAACCGCTTGATGCCGTTGAGGACGTACGCATCGCCGTCTTTCTTCATCGCCAGGGCGATTTCGTTCGGCCCCCAGCCAATGGAATCTTCGAGGAAGGCGAGCGTCATCGTCAGGCCGCCATCGCAGACATCGGGGAGATAGCGCGCCATTGCCTGCTCATCGCCGGAGGCCATGATCGCGCCCCCGGCGAGGATCACCGTCGCGAAGTACGGCCCCGGATAGGGGATGCGCCCCATCTCCTCGAGGATGATCGCCTGCTCGACCATGCCGAGCCCCGCGCCGCCGTAGGACTCCGGGAATGGGAGCATCCCCAACTGCACAAACCGGCGATAGAGGTCGGTATCATACCCCCGCTCGTCCTCCATCATCGCGCGGACATGCGAAACGGGGGCCTGCTCGGTGAGGAACTCCCGCACCAGCCCGCGCAGCATCACCTGATCTTCCGTAAAATCAAAATCCATCGTGAGATGCCTTTCTAACCACAGAGACACGGAGATCACAGAGGAAACACGGAGCATTCTCTATTTCTCTGCTATTCTTTGGTCCCTCTCTGTGTTCTCTGTGTCTCTGTGGTTCAATCGTCTTCCTAGTCGCCTGCGGCCGCTTTTTGGGCGAGGGCGATGCGGTCTTCGCGCACTTCCTTCGGCAGGCCGAGCACGCGCTCGCCGAGGATGTTCTTCTGGATTTCCGACGAACCGGCGTAGATCGTCCCGGCGCGCGACCAGAAGAAGGAGTAGGCCCAACTGCCCGCCTCGCCGAAGTCGGAATCGGCGTGCAGCGCGTATTCCGGCGGCAGGCCATCCGTCTGCAAACCGTACGGGCCGAGGATGTCGAGGAAGAGTTCCTGCACATGCTTATCGAGTTCCGAGTAGTGCAGTTTCGAGATGGACGCCTCGGGGCCGGGGCGCTGCCCCTTTTCGAGGCGGCTGAGCAAGCGGAGCGCGGCGTAGCGCAGCACTTCGACCTCGGCATAGATTTCGCCGAGCTTCTGCCGCACATTCGGGTCCTCGATCGCCGGCTTGCCGTTGCGCTTCAGCGACTTGCAGACCTCGATCATCCGGCTGTACATCTCTTGCAGGCGCACGACGCGGGAGAGAACGTTACCGCCGCGCTCGTAGGAGAGGGTTGTCTGGGCGATCCGCCAGCCCGCGTTCATCTCGCCGATGAGGTTGTCCGCGTTCACCCGCACATTGGTGAAGAAGACCTCGCAGAACTCGCTCGAACCGCTGATCTGCTTCAGGGGGCGTACTTCGACGCCCGGCTGGTGCATGTCGAGCATGATACAGGAGATGCCCTGATGCTTCGGCGCGCTGCGGTCGGTGCGTGCGAGTAGAATGCCCCAGTCGGCATTGATCGCGCCGCTCGTCCAGATCTTCTGGCCGTTGATGATGAACTCATCGCCGCTCACATCGGCGCGGCATTGCAGGCTGGCGAGGTCAGAGCCGGAGTTCGGCTCGGAATACAACTGGCACCAGAGCTCCTCGGCGGTGAGGATTTTGGAGACGTGCTCCTGCTTCTGGTGCTCGGTGCCGTGGTGGATGAGCGTCGGCGCGACAATGCCGATGCCGAGGCCATTGAGGGAGGCCGGGGCGTTGGCGCGGGCCAACTCCTCGCCGACGATTGCCTGCTCCATCGGGCGCGCTTCCTGGCCGCCATACTCCTTCGGCCAGCCCATGCCGAGATAGCCCGCCTCGTAGAGCGTGCGGTGCCACGCCCGCCGCTCATCGAGCGTCTCGGGCCGCTTCTTCGGGATATTCTCTTCCAGCCAGCGGCGTACCTGCTGCCGGAAGGCCTTATCCTCCGCCGTGTAGTTGAGATCCATCGGGTGATACCCTCCCTGTCCGTTGGCGAATCGTGGCCCCGCTCTCAGCCACCATCGACACGAACTGTTGACGACTGCGGCACTCTCGACCGCACCACCGCGTTTATGCAAGACTACACGGATAACGCTACCCGCTCATCTCCGATACGTCAACACTGCTGTTGAAAAAGGGCGGAGCGTTCTCTATCATGCCCACGTTTGTATCGCATGATCGGATGAGCGCGTGAGCATCGCAATGAGAAGGGCGCGAACGCGACGCGCTCCGCTGGATGTGCCCCGCCCGCCGCGCAACGAAAGGACGCCCCGAGCGACATGAAAATCTGCGTCTGTGTCAAGCATGTGCCGGACCCGAACCTGTCGATGCGGGTCGATCCCGGCACGCGCCGGTTGATCCGCGACAATGCCAAGTCAATCCTCGACCCGGCCGATGAGTACGGCCTGGAGGCCGCCCTCCACCTCGTCGAACAGCACGGCGGCGAAACCGTCGCCGTCACGATGGGGCCGCCCGCCGCCGAGGACGCCCTGCGCCGCGCGATGGCGATGGGCGCGGACCGCTCCATCCATATCGCCGACAATGCCCTCGCCGGGTCGGACGTCCTCGGCACGGCGCGGACGCTCGCCGCCGCCATCCAAGCCGAGCAGCCGGACCTCGTCATCTGCGCAACGGAGAGCACCGACGCCTACAGCGGCATGTTGCCCGGCGCGTTGGCCGCCCTCCTCGGCCTGCCGCAAGTGACCTTCGCCCGCTCCGTCAGCGTGGAGGGAACATCCATTAAGGTGCAGCGGGACACCGAGACGGGCTACCAGATGATCCAAACCGAACTGCCCGCCCTCCTCACCGTCACGGCGAGTATCGGCGAGCCGCGCTATCCTTCCTTTAAAGGAATGATGGCCGCGAAGAAGAAGACGATCGACCCGCGCGACACCGCCGCCCTCGGCCTGGATGGCGCGACCGTCGGTGAGGCGGGCGCGCGCGAGCGCGTCCTCACCATCGAGGCCGTCAGCCAGACGAAGCAAACCCGCAGAGTGACCGACGAGGGAGACGGCGAAAGCGTCAGCGAAATCGTCGCCTTCCTCAAGCAGATCCAGGTGATTTAGATGCTTGTCACCACGGAGACACAGAGGACACAGAGAAGGGAAGAGAAGACAAAAGAAAAAGAGGAAGACCCTCATTCGTTCTCTGTGTTCCTCCGTGCTCTCTGTGTCTCTGTGGTTGATGTATCAGGAGTTTAACCAATGGCGGATAAGCGGATTTGGGTCTGGACGGACATTGTGGAGGGCGCGCCGCTTCGGTTGTCGCTCGAACTGCTCGTCCCGGCGCGGAAATTGGGTACGGCGGAGGCGGTCGTCCTCCATCCGGGGGGCGGGCAGGCGGTCGGTGCGCTGGGCGTACACGGCGCGGCGGTGGCCCATGTCGGGGAGGATGCCGCGTACGGCGAATACCTCGCCGAGCCGCAGGCGGCGACGCTCGCCGCGATGATTCAGGCGGAGTCGCCGGATGTCATCCTTTTCCCCAGCACCTTCGGCGCGCGGGACGTGGCGGCGCGGTTGGTCGGGCTGCTCGGCGCAGGCGTCATCTCGAATGCGACCGATCTCAACTATGAGGGCGACGAACTGCGTGTCACCGTCCCCTACGGCGCGGAGACGGTCGGCACGTTGACGATAGACGGGCCGGGGCCGCACCTCGTGCAGCTGCGCCCGAAGGCGTTCGCGGCGGAGGAAGTGGGCGGCGAGGCGGAGGTGCGGCCCGTCACCATCCCGGTCGATCCGGCAACCTGCCGCGTGCGCGTGCTGGAGACAGTCACGCAGGCGTCCGAGGGGCCGAATCTCGAAGAGGCGGGCATCATCGTCTCCGGCGGGCGCGGCCTGGGCAAGGCGGAGAACTTCGCCCTGCTCGACGCGCTGGCGGCCAAACTCGGCGGGGCGGTCGGCGCGAGCCGCGCGGTCGTCGATGCCGGCTGGGTGCCGTATTCGTATCAGGTCGGGCAAACGGGCAAGACGGTCAAGCCGACGCTCTACATCGCTTGCGGCATCTCCGGCGCCATCCAGCACATCGCCGGCATGGGCGGCAGCAAGTACATCATCGCGATCAACAACGATCCGGACGCGCCAATCTTCGACCTCGCCGACCTCGGCATCGTCGGCGACGCGCTGACCATCGTGCCGAAACTGACCGCAGCGATCAGTAGTTAAGTGGTGGCGGGCTTTAGCCTGCCGCAGCAACGTTCGGCAGGCTAAAGC
>JBPCMC010000424.1:0-10084 GCA_051002645.1 Thermomicrobiales bacterium | reverse complement strand
ATTCGAGCGAGGGGCCGCTATCGGCGATCGCCGCCATCGTGTCCAACTCGTCTTCGTCCTCGCGCGGCAGATCCATCGGCAGGATGCGGCGCTGGCGGAGCAGATCGAGGCAGCGGTTCCGCGCGACCCGGTAAAGCCACGGCCGGAGCGGCGCATCGGAGCGCAGGCGGGGGAGCGTGTTGTAGCACTGCACGAAGGTATGCTGCGCCACGTCCGCCGCGTCGTCCGCGCTGCCGAGGATGCGCGTCGCGAAGGCGTAGAGCGGCTGCGTATAGCGGCGGACGAGCGTCTCGAACGCCGCGCCATCGCCGCCCTGCGCCAGCACGAGCAATTCCTCATCCGCCGCCGTACTCAGGTCGTGCGCGGCACGGCCCCGTCGCCGTCGCCACCCGTCCAGCACCCGTGCCCGCTCCTCACATTATCGCGATCCTCTTCATTCCCCCTCTACCATACACGAACGACGCAAGCGGATCGGTTTCACTCTGGTCGGGCGACGACGAGCGCGTGGATCGAGGCTGCTCCCGCCGCTCGGAGCGCCCGCGCGCAGGCGTCGAGCGTCGCACCCGTCGTCGCCACATCATCGAAGAGCAGGAGATGGCGTCCCTGCACCGCCGCCGGGTCGGGGCAGACGAAGGCGTCCGCGACATTCGCATGCCGCGCCTCGCGATCCTGCCCAACTTGCGGCGGCGTATCGCGCGTGCGCGCGAGCCATCCCGGCATGACGGTCACATCGTCTCCGGCGAGACGCCGGGCGATCAACGCGGATTGATTGAAGCCGCGCCCGCGCTCCCGCGTCGGGAAGAGCGGCACGGGCACGAGTGCGTCCGGCCTCGCCATCGCGGCGAAGGCGGGGCGCGCGACTGCCGCGAGGGTCGCCGCGTACGAGCGCTGCCCCTCATACTTCAACGCGTGGATGCACTCCCGCACCGGCCCCACGAAGAGGGTCGCCGCCACCATGCCATCCAGCGCATTCGGATAGGCGCGGCAGACCGGGCAGATGCCGGGCTGTGTCATACGCTTGCCGCACTTCGGGCACGCGGGCGGCTGAATATAGGTAATCGCCGCCGCGCACGCCGGGCAGAGGAGATAGCCGCGCGCCCCGCACGCCGCGCACCGGGGCGGAAAGACGAGATCGAGCGCCCGTTCCCAGAGATCGTGCATTGCTTCTGTCCTCTATCAGCACTGTTCAATCGCAAGGTACCGGTGAACAGACCCCTTGGAGGCACGTAACGCGATCAGTGCGTAGATGTGCAGCGTAGCACCGTCAGCGCATTGATACTCAGGATGATGGGGACATCGCAGACATACCATCGGAGCTATCGTCAGCACGGAGGTGGTGGCGTTGCCGTCGCCAACGCTCTTGGCGTGATCACCGGGACGGTTACGTGCCCCAATGTGCCCTGAATAACCCACTCCACGTCGAAGGTGCCGGGGAAACGATCGGGCACTATAGAGAATATCGCTGCGGTCGTCTGCCCCGGCTTGGCCCGGTATTCGGTAGCTTTCTCGCCGACACCAGCCCCGAAACTTCCCCTACTAAGACTGTAAAAATATGGCAATGCGAGACTTGCCCCGACTGGCTGACGAGCCGTGACCCGGAAATCTGCCGTACGGATGGTCAATGGCAACGTGCTCTCATTCGTGATCAGGAGGATGTATGTCACGCTGGGGCTATCGCCAAGATACGGGCCGATCCCGATTCTCCCTTTATATTGAACGCCGCCGTTAGCCGGATCGGGGTCTGAGAGGAATGCGACCGATTCCGCCGGAGACGGCGTCGGATACCCCGTAGGGGAGCGCTCGACTATTCGGTCACAGGGAGTAGGCGTGGGGATGCGAAGGGGTGATCGTACCGCAGTCACGACGGGAGTCGCAGTTTGGATCAACGGCGGTGATGTCGATGTGTTCGCCGCAAGGGGAGTCTCGTGATATGACTCTGAGCCGCCGCTACACGCCGCCAGCAACGTCAGCAGAATTATCCACGTCCATTGGCCATCTCGTCGTATTTTCACCATGCATCCTATTGTCGCACAAGGTGCGAGTGTGATCTATCAAGTGTGTGACCAAGTATCCTGTGTCGTGATGAGGTGTGACAGCGAACGGGTTTGATGCGCGGTCTCTGCTACAATGCGGCACTGCCCGGCGGCTGCCCGGTGGATGGAGGGACAAGCAGACGGATGGCGGTCACGGACGAACGGCGCGCGGAGAAACGACCGCAGAGCCTCAATGGATACGAGCGGACACCGCGCGGGCTGATGGACCGGTTCGTGGCGGAGGAGCTCTGGCGGCGGCCGCGCTATGCGTGGCATCGCTTCTGGGGCGACATCAACCCCTTCCCCCGCACGATGCGGCAGGTCTGGGACTTCGCCGCCGGGGACGCCGATTACGCTGCGCACATGGTCAACGGATCGCCCGACGAGGCGACGCTCCGGCGCACCGGCGCGAAGATGGCGGAACGCCTCATCACCTCTCTGCGGATCGAGCCCTCCCATACCGTGCTCGATCTCGGCCCCGGCGTGGCGCGCGTCGGGCGGGAACTGGCGCCCCATGTCCGGCGCTGGGTCGGCGCGGACGTCTCCCGCAAGATGCTCGACCGCGCCGCCGAGCGGATGCGCGATCGACCGAACGCGACCTTCGCA
This sequence comes from Thermomicrobiales bacterium, assembly GCA_051002645.1. Classification (GTDB taxonomy): domain Bacteria; phylum Chloroflexota; class Chloroflexia; order Thermomicrobiales; family JALYUS01; genus JALYUS01. The sequence continues at coordinate 7,445 of JBPCMC010000424.1, read as the reverse complement.
CGCATCCCCGGCGATGGATCCCTCCCCTTCCCGGACGCCATTTTCGACCGCGCCTACGTCCACCTCGTCTTCTTCCACATCGACAAGCAGGAGATGTGGGAGTCGATCCGCGAAATTGCTCGCGTCCTCAAGCCGGGCGGCATCCTCTACGGCGATACCTGGAACCTGCAGAACGAGGATGGCTGGCAGCGCTGGCTGGCGGAAGTCGAGCATTATCGCGGGCGGCGGCGACCCGTCCACCACAACCGCTGGAGCACGGAAGCGGAGATGCGCACCTTCGCGGAGCGGGCGGGACTCGTCACGCTCGCCTGCCTGCATGATTCCTGCTGGCTGCAACTGATCGCGGCGCGTCCCTTCCCCGATGGCTCGCTCCCCGCGCTCGGCGATCTCTCCGTCCTGCCGCCACCGGCGGGCGCGTGGTACTACCACGATTGAGCGCCATTGGCACGATCCTGCGGCGGAGTGCGCTCGCCCTCGGCGGTCTCGGGGCGGCCTTTCTCGCGTACGCGGGCGGTATCGAGCGGCGCTGGCTGATCGTCACGCATCACCAAGTGCCGATGGTTGAGTTGCCGCCGGAGTGGGAGGGCGTGCGCATCGTCCAACTGAGCGACTTCCATCTCGGCATGACTGCCGCGCCGGTGCCGATGCTCGCACGGGCCATCGCCGCGACCGTCGCCCTCAAACCGGACTTGATCGTCCTCACCGGCGATTATGCGAACGACGGCAGGCCGCGCCCGCTCGACCTCCTTGCCCCACTCGCCAAGACCGCGCCGACCATCGCGATCCTCGGCAACCATGACTACCTCCAGCGCAAGCTCGGCGCGGATCTGATCGTCAAGGAGTTGGTGCGGCAGGGGATCACCGTCCTGCGCAATGACCTGACCGCCTTCGTCCACGACGGCGTCGCGGGCATCGTTGTCGGCTTCGAGGACGATCTGGATGGGCCGGGCGCGGACGTCAAGGGAATCGTCGCGCGGATGCAGGGGAAGAGCCCGAGCATCGTGCTCGTCCATGAACCGGATGTCATCGACCGCTTCCCGGATCGCTGGTCACCCCTGACGCTCTCGGGCCACACGCATAGCGCGCAGATCCGCCTTTCGCCCATTCGCCACTACGATTGGGTTGACTGGCCGATCAGCGAGATGCAGTCCGCCTACCCGCGCGGCTGGTTCAGCGTGCGCGGTAACCGGCTCTACGTCAGCCACGGCCTCGGCATCTCGTCCGTACCCCTCCGCTTCTGCGCCCGCCCCGAACTCGCCGTCTTCACCCTCACGCGCATGAAACCCGATGGTGCCTCACATCAGTAGCAAACCATCGAACCGCCAAGACGCCAAGGACGCCAAGGGGAAAGAGAAAGAAGAGACGTGTCACAATCCTCCCCGCATTTCTGGGCGTCCTGGGCGTCTTGGCGGTTCGTACCCGGTTTCCGATTGCCGTGCGTACCGCCCCATGCGAAAATGTATCCACCTGTACAGCACGCATCTTCGCTTCGACGCCGATAGAGGAGGGCCACGATGACACTGACGCACGCCACAGCAACGGGCAGTACGACGCTTGACGATGTGAAGCGGCGCGTCACCGCCGCTATCCAGGCAAACCGCGACGCCATTTACGCGGTCGGCGATGCCATCTATGCGGACCCCGAACTGGGCTTCAAGGAAGTGCATACCGCCGAGCGCGTCGCCGCCTCCTTCGACCGTCTCGGCCTCTCCTATCGCACCAATCTCGGCATCACCGGCGTCAAGGCGGTGCTGGACACCGGGCGGCCCGGCCCGTCGGTCTGCATCATCGGCGAACTGGACAGCATCATCGTCTTCGATCACCCGGATGCGAACCCACAGACCGGGGCGGCGCACTGCTGCGGCCACAACTGCCAGATCGCCGGGATGCTCGCCGCCGCGACGGGGATCGTCGAGAGCGGCGCGATTGACTACCTCTCCGGCACACTGGTCTTCCTCGCCGTCCCCGCCGAGGAGTATGTCGAGCTCGATTACCGCGCCCGCCTCAAGCAGGAAGGAAAACTGGAGTTCCTCGGCGGCAAGAGCGAGTTGGTGCGCCTCGGTGAGTTCGATGATGTGGACATCTCCATCATGATGCACAGCGGCGCACAGGACCGCACGGGCGCGAAATTCACCCTCGCGGGGACGAACAATGGCTTTGTCGGCAAACTGATCCGCTACACCGGCCACCCCACCCATGCCGGCATCGCGCCGGATATGGGCGTCAACGCGCTCAACGCCGCGATGGTCGCCCTGATGTCGATCCATGCCAATCGCGAGACCTTCTCGGACGACGACAGCGTGCGCGTCCACCCGATCATCACGCGCGGCGGCGACCTCGTGAACGTCGTCCCCTCCGATGTGCGAATGGAGACCTACGTGCGCGGCCGCTCGATGGAGGCGGTGCTTCGCGCGGCCCGGAAGGTTGACCGCGCGCTGAAGGCGGGCGCCCTCGCCGTCGGCGCGGAGGTGGAGATCACCACCGTGCCCGGCTACCTGCCGCTGACCAACGATCCCGCCCTCAACGCGCTCTTCAAGGCGAATGTCCTGCGCCATTTCAGCGAGCGGGACGTGAACGAGGAGCATCACATGGCGGGCAGCTCGGACATCGGCGATCTCGCCCACATCATGCCCGTCATCCAGCCGAGCATGAATGGCAGCCGCGGCACCTTCCATGGCAACGATTACGCCATCGCGGACAAGGAAATCTCCTACGTCTGGAACGGTATCCTGATGGCCGAGACCGCCCTCGATCTCCTCTGGGGCGACGGCAAGATTGGCGCGGATGTGAAGGCGAACTACCAGCCGCTGATGACCAAGGACGAATACCTCGCCTTCCTGCGCGGCGTCTCCAATTCCGAAGTCTTCGGGGACGTGGAAGTGCTGTAATCCTTTGTGAGGAGGATCAGGGTTGACACCACGGAGGCGGGGGCGGTGTGGCTGCTGCATCCTCCGGGTGTTGTTCCATCGCAAGCATCCGCAGGCGATCGGGGTCGATGTCGAACCCATTCGGCCACGCAATCGTGTGGAGTTCATCGTCTACGAAAACCTCGCGGAATTTCTCCGGATCGCGCAGGACGATTGCGAGCGGCCCTGCCCCCCGTTCACCGAGAAAGACCGTAGTGCGGTAGTTGTCCTTGAACGTAAGCACTACCGTGAAGGGCTGCTCTTCGGTAAGTTCCACCGCGATAACCGTCTGCAATGTCCATGTTCCGGCGGTTTCTATCTCTTCATCAATCTTTGTTTCCACCATATGCCCCCCTTATTTGCTACCGATACGCTGAAAGGATTCTCCGCCAACAGCATATGACCAATTTACCGCGAGTTCTTCGCGATGTCGACGCGCCCACTCAGCGATCATCCGGCGCGTCGCTCGTGGCAGCATACCCGCGAGTAACATCCCATCAATATGGAATGTTGCTTCAAATTCCCCGTAGCGCGCATGGAAATGCGGTGGCACATGGTCATCGTAGTACATTGTAATCGTCACACCGTTGACGACTGCAAGCACTGGCATCCGTTGCTCCGCGCTCTATGAAAAAGCGGGAGAGGGCTTGCCCCTCCCACTTTCGAATGAATCCGGTTACTTCGCCAGTTCGCGCACCTTCGCGGCGATGCTGGCGGCGTCGATGCCCTCGTAGGCGATCAATTCGGCGGGCTTGCCGGAGTGCGGCGTCTTGGTGACGGCCAGTTTGGTCACGGAGACTGCCGGGTCGGTGGCGAAGACGTTGAGCACGGCGTCCCCGAGGCCACCCTCGAACCAGTGATCCTCGACGACGATGACGCGGTTATTCGTCGCGTGCGCTGCGGCGCTGATCGTCTTCGCGTCAATCGGCTTGACGCTGTACGCATCAACGATGCGGATATTGATGCCGTCCTTCTTGAGCAGGTCATACGCCTTGACCGCCTCGGCGAGCGTGATGCCCGCGCCGATGACAGTGACGACGTCCTTGCCGGAGTGCTTGACGACCTTCGCGCCGCCGATCGGGAACTGCTCGTTGTTGTCGTAGATGACGGGCGTATCGGCGCGCGTCGTCTGCATGTAGACGACACCGTCCGCCTGTGCCGCTTCGGCGAGCAGCCGCTCGGTCGCGACCGCGTCGGCAGGATAAATCACCGTGCTGCCATGCACGGCACGCATCATCGCCAGTTCTTCGAGGCCCATCTGGGACGCGCCATCCTCGCCGATGGAGACGCCCGCGTGCGAGCCGGTCAGCACCATGTTCGCCTCAGAGAGTGCGCCCATGCGAATCTGGTCATAAGCACGGGTGAAGAAGGCGGCGAAGGTGGAGACGAAGGGGCGCTTCTTCATCCGTGCCAGCCCGACCGCGACGCCGACCATGTTCTGCTCCGCGATGAACATCTCGAAGAAACGGTCCTCGTGCGCCTTCTGGAAGATCTCCGAGAAGGTCGAGTTCTTCACGTCGCCGTCGAGCGCGACGACCTGCTCATTCGCGTCGCCGAGCTTCTTCAGGGCGGTGCCGTATGCGCGGCGGGTGGCGATCATGTCGCCGAGTTTGTATTCCGGCGCGGCGGGCTGCTTGAAGCGCGGATCGCTGCTCTTCATCGGCGCGGGCTGCCGGACGCCGCCGCGCAGTTCGGTGCTGACCGGGCCGAGCTCTTCGAGTGCCTTCTTCAGGTCCGCCTCGGAGAGCGCCTTACCGTGCCAGCCGTTCTGATCGGCGAGGAAGGGCGCGCCCTTGCCCTTGACGGTGTTCGCGATCAGCGCGACGGGCTGATCCTTGATCGTCTTCGCCTCATCGAAGGCGCGGCAGATCGCCCCCATGTCGTGGCCGTCCACCTCGATGACGTGCCAACCGAAGGCGCGCACGCGGCCCGCGTAGATGTCGATGTCGTGCTGGTAGGCGGTCGGCTGGCTCTGGCCGAGGCGGTTGACATCGACGATGGCGATAATGTTGTCCAACTTGTAGTTCGCGGCGCAGGCGAAAGCTTCCCAGAGCGACCCCTCCGCCATCTCGCCATCGCCCATCAGGACGTAAACGGTGAAGTCCTGCTTATCGAGGTACTTGCCGCTGATCGCCTCACCCACGCCGATCGAGAGCCCCTGGCCGAGCGAGCCGGTCGCCGCCTCCACCCACGGCAGGCGCGAAGTCGGATGCCCTTCGAGGCGGCTACCGAACTTGCGCAGCGTCATCAACTCGTCCTCGCTGATCGCGCCCGCGACGGTATAGAGCGAGTAGAGGAGCGGCGAGGCGTGACCCTTCGAGAAGATGACGCGGTCGTTGTTCGGCTGGCGAGCGGCGTCGAAGTTGTACTGCATCTCGCGGAAGAAGACGACCGTCATCAAGTCGGCGGCGGACATCGACGAGGTCGGGTGGCCGGAGCCCGCCTTGGTCGTCGAGACCATGCTGTAGTAGCGGACCAATCGCGCGAGATTCTCTAACTCTTCGGTCGTTGGCGTCGTGGTTGCGGTCATCGTTGCCATTGGGCGTCCCTCCATCGGTAGCATGCACATCCCCGCACGACTGCGGGAACAGTGTGGTTCCTACGCTGCACCTATTGTGCCATAGATACGCCCTCCGGGGTGCCAGTGAGTGTGCTTTTCTCCTTGCGCGGTGCGTAGCCGTAGTCACATCATCCTAATCATGCAAGAGGAAGCTGCTACGAAGATGGAAGCGATGTTCGGGATGGATGACGCGCCGCTGGAAGTCGAAGGCCTCGGTATAGGGCGCACCGCCGCCGACTACGTTATGCGTAGCAATTCTGCCCTACTCCATCGCCGCCGAGCGAAATGCCCCGAAGGAGGCGTAGGTCGAGGCGACTCCGCACCCTGACGAAGGTCAGCAGCGCAAGAATGGCACCGCCAAAGTCGACGCCGATATACGCGATATTGAACTGACTCACTTGCTTTCAACTATAGAGACAAAGTAACAGAGAGGACTATTGTAAAACGTCTGACGCAAGGCGAATGAGGCGAGGGCGAAGAAAGGCGGCGAACGCATCGGCTGCTTGATTACCGCCTCGTGTGTCGTTCAGGTACGCAGTTATCGCGTCGATGTAACCAGAACCTTCGCTTGGCCGTTCGTACGAAAGAGGCTGAAATCCATACCGATAGGCAAAGTAGTTGACACACATGCGTGCCGACCGACCATTGCCATTCATAAACGGGTGAATTTTGATGATTTCGCAGTGAACATAGGCTGCTACTCTCAGGACCGAGAGGGGGAAATTGCGTGGTTCTGTGGGCATGATGGCATCCATGCGAGTGACTAAAGACGGCACACGGCGGAACAGGCCTTCACAGGACTGAACTACATGTTCATATCGTGTTCCTGGAATACCTTTACCGTCATCGCGTACGCCGAATTCGACGTTTTGTGGAATGTATCGGGGTGCCTCACCACGTAATCGTCCCGCCAAATCGGGGAATACTTCCTCAAAAATAGTGCGATGGAATCCTTCGAGAAGGGGAAGAGTCAGAGGGCGTATCGTCGCAAATTGCCGCAACCATAGGTCAACACGCGCAGCACCTTCAATGGTGAGGGCGATAGCAGCCGGAGTCTTCTCTAGGGCATCACTCCACGCGACATTGCGGTATGGCGGTTCCAATGTTATCCCTTCAATCAACCAATGTCGGGTAATGGCTTCCGCAATGCCCTATCAAGAGCACGTTCCGCTGTGTCAGGAGGTACGTCGATACCCTCAATCGCCCATGAGGAAACGAGCGAGCGCAAAATATGTTCGCGCTCTCCCGGTCGAAGCGGGGTCGCATATACTGACGCGTTTCGCGTTGTGGGTGGATAGAGAGTGATGCGCGACATATCAAGCTTTTGCTTAACGGGAGAAACGGGAGTCATCGGTTCAGTGGCATATGCGGCCTGCTTGATTGCATCCAGCGGGAGACCACTGAAATATTCGATTACGTAATCTCCCATCGTGCGCCATCGTTCGGGCAAGACTACATCTTCGTGAGATTTCGGGTAATACGTCTCGCGCTTGACGCCATCGCGCGATGATGTACTCACGATAGTAATAAGCCCTTTTTGTTGCAACGCTCTCGCTTCTTCGGTTACAGCGTAGTCCACAGGGCCGCGCTGATCGCGCCACCACTGGGCGGACGTCATCTGTCGCCCGGTGCGGCGATAATGCTCAACATCTGCGAGGTACACAAGCTTAAGCAATGCCGTCTTGCCAAGCGGCTGCTTCGCTTGCTGAATGAGATAGAGAACAAATTGTTCCATTGAGTCGCCCATTGCCATCACCCTTCGCCGCACCGCGCACTGCCATCAGTATAGCACATCTGTTCGCTTTCTGCGCTACTGCGAGAGTCTTTTCCGTTTTCTTCGCTCGCGGGAACCGTTGGGTGTGTCCTGTCAAGTGTGTAAATACATGATGCGGTTCCGTCGAAAGGTCGAAAGGTCGAATCAGTCCGCCGCGATTAGGGTCGGCAGTTCCTGCTGCCGCTGAATCACGCTCGCCAGCGAC
>JBPCMC010000423.1:0-6271 GCA_051002645.1 Thermomicrobiales bacterium | reverse complement strand
TCGGCCCGACAATCGCCACGAACTCCCCTGGCATCACCGAGAGCGACACCCCGCGCAACGCCTCGATGCTCCCATACCGCACCGACAAATCGCGCACTTCCAGCAACGCAACTTCCCGCTCCCCCTTCCCCAGTGGGGAAGGGCGGGTGCCCTTTGGGCGGGAGGGGGTTAGGGCTTTCACGCCACCTCCGCGCCGATATACGCCTCGATGACGCGCGGGTCGCGCTGCACCTCGGCGGGCGGGCCGGAGGCGATCACGCGACCATATTCGAGCACGACAACATGGTCGGCGAGCGCCATGACGAGGTTGACGTCGTGTTCGATCAAGACAACCGTCACGCCGGAGGCGACGATAGCGCGGATCAGGCGGGCAAGGTCGCCCCGCTCGCTCGTCGAAAGTCCCGCCGCCGGTTCATCGAGGAGGAGCAGCGTCGGGTTGGTGGCGAGGGCGCGGGCGATGGCGACGCGCCGCTGCTGCCCGAAGGGGAGACTTTCCGCCGCAAGATCGGCGATCTCTGCCAGGCCGACGCGCGCCAGCAACGCGCGTGCGTTGTCGCGTATCGCCGCTTCCTCTCGCCAGTGGCGCGGCAGCCGCAGCGCTGCCTCCCAGAAGCCATGATGTCCGCTGGTGTGGCAGCCGACCATCACATTCTCCAGCACCGACATCTCCGGGAAGAGCCGGACATCCTGAAAGGCGATGGCAATACCGAGGCGCGCGCGCTGATAGGGCAGCAGGTCGGTGATCTCCCGCCCGAGGAACGCAATATGCCCCGCATCCGGCCGGTGCTGCCCGGCAATCGTCTGAAAGAGCGTCGACTTCCCCGCCCCGTTCGGCCCGATGATCGCCAGCAATTGCCCCCGCGTCACGGTGACGCTCACATCGTCAAGCGCCGCCACCCCGCCAAACCGCTTCGACACCCCGTCGATGGTAAGCACTCGTCGCTCCGCTCCTGAGTAGCCAGTAGCCAGTAGTCAGTTGGGAGCGGAGGCGGTACGCGCGTTTTCTGGCTACTGACTACTGACTACTGGCTACTGGCTACTTCCCGTTCCCGTACGTCGTCGGGACGAGGCCGCCGTCCTTGACCTGGGCGATCCAGAGGCTGTCCTGACTCAGGCCGGTGTGGTCAGTCGGGGAGTAGTTGTAGACGCCGTCCACAGTGACGAAGCCCTGAGTCTGCTCGATCGCGTCGCGAATCTTCGCCGGGTCGGGGCCTGCCTTCTTGATCGCGTTGACGAAGAGCGAGAGCGCGTCATTGGTGTTGTAGGCGAACTGGGCGGGCGGGGTGTTGTAGGCCGCCATGAAGTCGGCGTCGAACTTGGTGATGAGCGCCTTGGAGGGGTTGCTGTCCGGCAGATACTTGCCGAGCGGGGCCATCTGGCATTGCATGACGATGCCGTTCCCCGACTCCCCGGCGGGCTTGATGTACAGGGGGCTCGCCTGCGCGCCGCTGAAATGGAGCGGCTGCGTCAGTCCGAGCTGCCGGTACTCCTTGGTGATCGTCACGGCAGGCGCGCCGGAGCCCCAACTGATGATCGCCTGCGCGTCGCTATTCTTGATCTTCGTCAGTTGCGGGATGAAGGTCGTCGCGGTCAGTTCGTAGAGTTGCTCGTCCACGCCGGTGATGCCGAACTTGGCGGCGTCCGCCTTGATGACGTTCCAGCCGAGCGAGCCGTATTCGGTCGCGTCGTGCATGACGGCGATCTTCGTCTTGCCCTGGCTCTTCAAGTAGCCGAGCAGTTGGTCCGCCGCAAAGCGCGTGGACTGTGGGCCGAGGAAGACGTTGGAGCGAATCGGCGTGACGACCGAGTCCGCCGCGCACTGCGTAATCATCGGGATCTTCGCCGCCTCGACATCATCGAGGATGGCGGCGCAGGTGGAGCTGAAGACCGGGCCGATGATCCCCACCACCTTGTTAGCGACGAATTTCTTGATGATCGTCGGGCCCATGCTCGGATTGCTCGTGTCATCCTCGATATCGAGTTCGATCTTCGCGCCATTGATGCCGCCCGCGTCGTTGATCTGCTTGACGAGCAGATCGGCCGCCTGCTTGTTGAAGCCGCCGAGCGGGTTGTACGGGCCGGTGAGCGAGGTAATCATGCCGAGTTTGATCGTGCCGCCACTGGCGACCGCGCTGCCGCTCGCCGCTGTGGTGGCTGCGGGCGCGGTCGTCGCCGCCGGTGCGGTCGTGCCGGACGCGCTGCTCGCGGCGGGTCGCGTTGCCGCCGCAGCCGTCGTCGTCGCGGTGGTGGCTGCGGCGGGAGAGGCCGCGCTCGATGCGGTCGTGGCGGCAGCCGTCGTCGGTTTAGCGGTGGTCGCGGTGGCCGCGTTGCCGCCGCACCCGACAAGGACGAAGGCGCACAGGAGCGTCAGCGTGATCGGGGAGAACCATCGTCGCATTTACACCCTCCAATAGAACGGTCATACGGCTCAGACAATCATCTCGGAGGGCTTCTCCACCGTGCGGCCGGCGCGCGGCGTATCGATAGGAAAGCCCCGGAACAGGATTGCGCGCCAGTATACGAGGTGGGATACGGGACTGTCTATCGCGGGATCGGCGCGGCGGGGAACCTCACCCCCTGCCCCTCTCTATTGCGATGGAGAGGGGTGCCTCGCGTGACATGCCGTGGCTTTTCCCGGCTGCCTTACACGCTCTCTGTGGCTCCCCTCTCCATCGCAATGGAGAGGGGGCAGGGGGTGAGGTCATCCAGTCGACCGCCGCGCCCGGACCGCCGCCGCGAGTTCGTGGAGGACGGGCACGGTCGTCTCCCACCCCATGCAGGCATCGGTGACGCTCTGGCCGTAGGTGAGAAGGGACCGATCGACGAGGTCCTGCCGGCCATCGACGAGGAAACTTTCCATCATCAGGCCGATGATGCCCATTTCTCCCCCGGCGATCTGCGCCGCGACTGTTCGGGCGGCGTGCGGCTGGCGGCGGTAGTCCTTCTCGCTGTTGCCGTGGCTCGTGTCGATCATCACGCGCGGCTGGAGAGCGGCGTCGCGCAGGCTCGTCAACGTCTGCTGGACGCTGCCCGCGTCGTAGTTCGGGCCGGGCCGCCCGCCGCGCAGGATGACGTGGCAGTCGGCGTTCCCGCGCGTCGCCACGATGCCGGCCAGCCCCTGCTCGGTGACACCGATGAAGCGATGCGGGTACGCGGCGGCGTGGACGGCGTCAATCGCCATCTGTATGCCGCCGCCTGTGCCATTCTTGAAGCCGACGGGCATGGAGAGGCCGGAGGCCAGCTCGCGGTGGACCTGGCTCTCCGTCGTGCGCGCGCCAATCGCCCCCCAGGTGACGACGTCGGCGAAGAACTGCGGCAGGATCGGATCGAGAAACTCACAGCCCGCCGGGAGCCCGAGCGCGACGAGATCGAGCAGCAGGCGGCGGGCGATGTGCAGCCCCTCGTTGATGATGAAGCTGCCGTCGAGGTGCGGGTCGTTGATGAGCCCTTTCCAGCCAACCGTCGTGCGTGGCTTCTCGAAGTAGACGCGCATCACGATGCAGAGGTCGGCGGCGAGGTCGTCCGCGAGCGGTTTGAGACGGTGGGCATACTCGAGCGCGGCGTCGGTGTCGTGGATCGAGCAGGGGCCGACGACGACAATCAGCCGGTCGTCCTCACTGCGCAGGATGCGGCTGACGCGCTCGCGGGCGGCGCTGACCGTCTCGGCGCCTGCGGCGGAGAGCGGTAATTCTTCGAGGAGGATCGCGGGCGGCACGAGCGGCCGGATGCTGGCGATGCGCAAGTCGCGCGTCTTCAGCGGCTCGGATGCGGTCCGGCGCACGACGGTATCTACGCCGGGCATCGCCGCCAACGTCTCCTTCAGCCCGGCGGGAGTCTCGCCCGTCAGATCGATCACGGTGCGCCCATCATCGGTGAAGACCGCGCTGTCGAGGCCAACTGCCTGCGCTCGGTCGCACACCGCGTCGATCTCCTGCCGCGCACTCCCCGCCCGCATCACGATCAGCATCGCCCCCCGGCCCCCTTCTCCACACGGCTGCCCTCGCTCCCGCCCACCCGTCAACGACTTTCTATTGTGCAACCAATCGCCAGATTACGCGAACCCGCCCCGTGCCTAACCCCCAGCCCCTTCCCCACCGGGGAAGGGGAGCAAGAAAAGCCCCCTCCCGTATCGGGAGGGGGCTGGGGGGTGGGCAAAAGTTAGAGCGAGAAGGAGTAGACCATCAGTTCCACGTCGCTCCGGTAGCGCTCGGCGTCGCTGGCGCGTGTCCGGTAGGTGAGGACGTAGCCGTTCGCGCCCTTCGTGACGAAGACTTGCTGGACGCGCTGCAACTCGCCGCCGTCGTCGTACGCGGTGTAGTCGAGGATCGGGCAATCCTGATCGGCGCAGGTGACGTAGTCGCGGCGGATCTCCGTGTAGCCGTCAAAGGTGGAGACACCATCGATGTTCGAGCGCGCGTACGCCTCGCTGGTCGTGCCGTACGGGACGCTCTCGCGGACGACATTGAAGATCGCGCGGCCACCATCGACGGCCCAGAGGGCGACCACACTGTCCGTGTCGGGGGCGCGCTGCGTCCAACCGTCCGCGACACCGATGGCGAACCGCTGATCCGGGTCGACGTAAATCCGTGTCGCGCCGACCGGCCCGGCGGTCGTGGCGAGGATGCCGAGCGTGACCAGCGCCATCAAGAGCAAGAGCCGACCGTGGTGCAAGAGTTTCATCGAAAAGTCCTCCTCATCGTCCATGTATCCGATGGGTCGCGTTTCCCTCCGTGCGACCTCACCACTATCGTGACAAAGATCGGGCCGCCCCGCCTCTGGCGAAAGGGCAGGATTTCGCCGTAGCGGAAGGGCAGGCGGATACCTGTTCTTTCGGCCAGCATGGCGCGCACGGGTGACAAGGCAGGGCGTCATCGGCTACGCTGCGCGCGGTCGGATTACTTTCTGATGGCTTGTGTGCAATGCGTGCGGTCACTCCGCGCGAGGGGAGGAATGTGATGGCAAAGGGGTTCAATGCGCCGGGTGTCGTCAAACCCTTCGGAATCTTCTCCGCTGCGGCCTGGCAGCCGTCGGGTCGTGTGCTCCACCTCTCCGGCCAAGTCGCGCAAGCGGAGGATGGCAGCGTCGTCGGGGCGGGCGACATCGTTGCGCAAGCCCGGCAGGTGCTGGAGAACATTCGGGGCGTGCTGACCAGCGTGGGCGGGACGATGGATGATATCCAGAAGGTGACCATCTACGTCACGGACATCTCCCGCCTGATGGACATCCATGCCGTGCGCGCCGAGTTCTTCCCGCCGCCCTACCCGGCGAGCACCCTCGTGGAGGTGACGGCGCTCGTCCGCCCCGAATACCTGATCGAGATCGAAGCTGTCGCGGTCATCCCGGAGGATCGGGTGCGGGAGCAGCCCTAACCCCCAACCCCTTCCCCATACCGCCCAAAGGGCGCCTGGAAGGGGAGCAGGCAAGGGCGCACAGCCGTGCGCCCTCCAGACGATAGCAAAATGTTCGAGGAAAGCCATGGAATGGCACAGAATCATCCCTTCCCTCCGAGGGAAGCGGGTGCGGGCGCCCTCTGGGCAGCATGGGCAGATGGAGTTAGGAAAATGAAGATCTACACCGGGCGTGGCGATGACGGCTTCACGAGCCTGATCGGCGGGGCACGGGTCGCGAAGTACGATCCACGCCCCGAGGCATACGGCACGCTCGACGAGGCTTCCGCCGCGCTCGGCCTCGCCCGCGCCACCGCGACGATGCCGGAGGTGCGCGCGGCGATCCTCGAGATGCAGCGCGCCCTCTACCGCCTGATGGCCGAACTGGCAACCGTTGAGGGAAAGACGACCGCCTACGCGATGACCGAGGCGGACGTCGCGCGCGTCGAGGAATTGACCAATGACTTCACGGCGCGCGCGCCCGTGCAGCGGGAGTTCGTCGTGCCCGGCGATACCGTGGCGGGCGCCGCCCTCGATGTCGCCCGGACGGTCGTGCGGCGCGGCGAGCGGCTGGCAACCCGCCTCGTCCATGAGGGCCACAACGCGAACCCCGCCGTGCTCGGTTTCCTGAACCGACTCTCCTCCCTCCTCTTCATCCTTGGCCGCTACGAGGACACGCACCAGACGGGTCATGCTTCCACGGCGGCGAAGGATGAGCGGTCAGAATAACAGGGCGTATGCATTCTGCGACGGGCTGGGGAACCTCACCGCCGGCCCCCCCTCCATCGCAAAGGGGAGGGGGCCGGCGGTGAGGTTCCCCCCGCCAACGCACAATCCAAGATAACAGAATAGAACGTTTTTTCCCTAGGGGCGATTTTTCTCCT
>JBPCMC010000422.1:0-5094 GCA_051002645.1 Thermomicrobiales bacterium | reverse complement strand
CAGATCGTCGGATCGTCCTTGGCGTTCTCCTCAGTCGGGGCAGCAATGTTTCTTTTCATGCCCCCATCATACCACTTCCCGGATAGGCTCTAAGTGTCCCTGTAGGGGCTCTTATCGGAACCGTGATACAAATATCAGGAAGTTCTTCGCAGCACTGCGCCAAACGATTAACCAATGACCATGTTATCAAGACAAATCAGTCGTTATCTGGAGTGATCGCACTGGTGGGTTTGTCAAATGTAGAGTCGCCTTCCTATTTGTCCATCACCGGTCGTTGCGGCGGCGGACAGATGCGATATTGATGGAGCAGGCAGTTGTGCGAATCGCTGCTGACCGCGTGCATGGAACAGAAAGCAAGGAGGCGCGACGATGGATGACGAGATTCGCCAGGCGCTGGCGCGTGACCGGACGATTGATATCACGACCATCGGGCGGTCGAGCGGGCAGCCGCACCGCATCGAGATGGCATTCAGCAACCTCGATGGGGAGATCTACATCACTGGCACGCCCGGCAAGCGCGACTGGTACGCGAATGTCGTCGCGAACCCGGCCTTCACCTTCCATCTCAAGCAGAGCGCGGCGGCGGATTTGGCCGCGCACGCCACGCCGATCACCGACCCGGACACCCGCCGGGCGATCCTCACGCGCATCCTCGCCAACCTCGGTCGCTCGGCTCAATTGGAGACCTGGATGACCGACAGCCCGCTTATCCGCGTCACCTTCGATAGCAACTGACATCACCCCGACGGGAAGTGATCATCATCTGTTGCTGTTGTGCCTCTGTGGAGAAGCGAGAAGCGGTCTCATCAGGGTGGTGGCAGGCTTCCAGGCTGTAAATCCGCAGGCTGGAAGCCCGCCTCCACCGCACCTTTGGCTCTATACCTTCCTGACCTGCACGAGGGGGCTTCCCGGATTATGGTACTGCCACTTTCTGTCCTCGATCTTTCCCCGATTGGCACCGGCTCGACCGCTATTGAGGCGCTGCGGAACACCATTGATCTGGCGCGGCTCGCCGACCGGATCGGGTTCACGCGCTACTGGCTCGCCGAGCATCACAACATGCCCGGCGTCGCCAGTTCCGCGCCGGAAATCGTCATCGGGGCAGTCGCCCGCGAGACGGCGCACCTGCGTATCGGCTCCGGCGGCATCATGCTGCCGAATCACACGCCGCTCAAAGTGGTCGAGACCTTCCGCGTCCTGGAGGCGCTCTATCCGGGGCGGATCGATCTCGGCATTGGCCGCGCCCCCGGCACGGATCAGTTGACCGCCCTCGCCCTCCGCCGCTCGCGGGAGGCGCTGACGGCGGACGACTTCCCCGCCCAACTGGGGAACTGCTCGCCTTCGCCGCCGACCAATTCCCGGCGGATCATCCGTTCCGGGCGGTGCGGGCCGTGCCGGTCGATGTCGCGCTGCCGCCGATCTGGTTGCTCGGTTCGAGCGACTACAGCGCGCAGGTCGCCGCCGCGATCGGCGTCGGCTTCGCCTTCGCGCGGCATATCAACCCCGATGGCGCGGTGGAGGCGATGCGGATGTATCGGGAGCAGTTCACCCCGTCCGAGGCGCTGCCGGAGCCGAAGACGATCCTCACCGTCTCGGCGATCTGCGCGGACACCGACGCGCGCGCCGACGCACTGGCGTCCTCCTCGGCGCTCTCCTTCTTGCGCTTGCGTAGCGGTCAACCGGGGCTGCTCCCCAGCCCGGAGGAGGCGGCTGCCTACCCCTACACTCCGATGGAGCGGATGCAGATGGAAGCCTCCCGCACGCGCACCATCATTGGCGCCCCCGCGACGGTGCGCGTGCGGCTGGATGAGTTGATTGCACAGACCAGCGCCGACGAGTTGATGGTTACATCAATGATCCATTCTCATGCGGAGCGGCTGCATTCGTACGAATTGCTGGCAGAAATGTTTGACCTCCCGCACAGCGACGCAGCAAAAGGCGGCACGGAGAGATCTTGATGCGGATACGCAGTGTCATGGGTGCCACATAATGTCGCTCTGCGTCCCCGGTTGTGGTTGTCGAGGGGCACGACTCTTAGCCGCCGGAGTGTAATGAGACGGGAAGGCGGTGCGTATGTTCAGTGTCGAAGATCGTGAACGTATCAGGGAACTGATCACCGAAAAGGCGCAGATGGACTCCCGCCTGGTGGCTGCCGCCGCCGTTGGCGGATCCGCAGCCCAGGGGGACCGCTGGTCCGACCTCGATCTCACCTTTGGTGTCGCGGACGAGGTGCCGGTGGAGGCTGTCCTCACAGACTGGACGCGGGACCTCCTGGCTGGATTCGATGCGGCAGTGCTCTTCGACCTTCCCGTTGGTTCGACCATCTACCGCGTCTTCTTGCTGCCCGGCAACCTCCAGGTCGATCTTTCCTTCACGCCCGCCGCAGAGTTCGGTGCGCGCGGGCCGCGATTTAGTTTGCTGTTCGGTACGGCGGTTGAGCGTCCGTTCGCTCCGCCGCCGTCGCCGGAACACATCTTCGGGCTCGGGGTGCATCACGCGGTGCGCGGACATATCTGCATCCAACGGGGGCGGCTGTGGCAGGCGGAATACTGGATACACGGCGTCCGCGACCAAGCCTTGGCGCTCGCTTGCTGTCGCCTCGGCCTGGAGGCGAGTAATGGCCGGGAGTTCGACAGCCTGCCTTCAGAGGTACTCGACCCATTCGCGGGCGCATTGGCGAGGAACGTCACCGCGTCTGAACTGCGGCGCGCGCTGGCGGTTGCGACGACCGGCCTGTTGCGCGAAGCGGGTGACACGTCCGAGCTCGCGACGCGAGTGCGGCCGGAGTTGGAAGAACTCTGTCGCCCCGCGCCGACGGGGATTGTCCCTGCCGACCCCTCAACCACATCAGATGAGCGCCGTGTGGCACATCTACAACGTCGGTAACGGCAATCCGCCGTGACGTTGATGGTGAGCCGCAAAGCGAAACACGCCGGGAATGCGAATGATCGCGTGCCCGGAGACCCGCGTACACGTCCCTCGGTGTACCATACGCACCGGTGTCGCGCATGAATGCACGAAGCAAAGGGAAAAAACGAATGCGACTGGCAGGGAAGGTAGCGGTCATCACGGGGGCGGCATCGGGGATCGGCGCTGCGACGGCGCGGCTCTTCGCGCGCGAGGGCGCCCGGCTGATGCTCGGTGACTTGGATGAGGCGGGTGTGCAGCGGGTCGCCGAGGAGTGCAGCGGGGAGGGCGGCGAGGCCGGCGCGCTGCGCACGGATGTCACGTCCGGCGCGGATATGCGCCGACTGGTGGACGGCGCGGTGGAGCGGTACGGCAAACTGGATATCATCTTCAACAACGCCGGTATCGGTATGCCGGGCTCGATTCTCGACCGCGACGAAGAGGACTTCGACCGCGTCGTCGCTGTCAATTCAAGGGCGTCTTCCTCGGCTGCAAGTACGTGCTGCCCCATTTTTTGGATAACCCGACGGGTGGCGCGATCGTCAATATGTCCTCCAACGGCGGCTTAATCGGGCGGCCGGCCGATCCGCTCTATGTCGCCACCAAGCATGGCGTGATGGGCTTGACGAAATCGCTTGCTCTCGCCTATGCGGACCGGCGCGTCCGAGTCAATGCGCTCTGCCCCGGCCCGATCGACACGCCGATGATCTGGCAGGGAGCGACAGCGGAGATGGACCGCGAGGAGTTCATCCGCCGCGCGGTGGCCGCCTGCCCGACGCCCCGGATGGCAGCGCCGGAAGACGTGGCGAGCGCGGCGCTCTTCCTCGCCTCCGATGAGGCGAGTTTCGTGAGTGGCGTCGGGCTGGCGGTGGACGGCGCGAAGGCGGCGGGCGTTTTCAACGCCAACCGCTACCGGCTCGACTTCGATCTGCTCAGTTGACCAGTGACGACATATCGCAGAGGTGACACAGATGTCGAATGCAACGGAACCTTCAACGCGCCCTGACGCTGACATGCGAGACATCATCAATGAACTGGCCGGGATCGCGCCGGATTCGCCGGTGGGGAAATTGCGCGCCCAGCGACCGGAGGTCGTCCGCGCGGCGCAGGGGAGTTACCGCGCCCTGCTTGAACCGGACGATCCAGCCGGGGTCAGCCGCCGCGAGCGGGAGATGATCGCGCTGCGGGTCGCCCTACTCACACCGAGTCCGGCGCTTGCGGCGTGGCACCGCGACCGCTTGCGTGACCTCGGCGCGACTGATGCGGACCTCGCCGCCATCGCGCAGTTCCCCGATGGCGCGGGGCTGTCGCCACGCGAGACGGCCATCCTGCGCTACACCGACCGGCTGACGCGCGAGCCGAACACGGCCAGACCGGAGCACATCGCGGACATCAAAGCCGCCGGCCTGAGTCCGCGCGACATCGTCACCATCGCTCAACTGATCGCCTACATGAGTTTCGCGGTGCGCCTGCTCGCCGGGCTGCGCCTGCTCGCGGAGGAAGCATGAGCACGATTGAGCGCCCCGCCTTCACGATGGATGTCCTCGCCTGGCGTCCCTGGCTGGAGACCGTCGACGAGACCGGCGCGACCCCTGAGCAAGCCGCGTTGGTGGACGAGGTCGCGCCGTCGCCGGACAGCCGCGCCTACTATGCGCTGCTGGCGCACGATGTACCCGCGCTGCGCGAGCGCACCGCGCTCTTCAACGCGATCATGTACGGCCCTGGCGGTGTGCGCCGCTCCGACCGCGAGTTGGCCTCCGTCGCCGCCTCGCTCGTCAACGGCTGCGTCTATTGCACCTCGGTGCATGCGCGACGGTACGCGCAACTGAGCAAGGAGACGGCGGCCATCCAGCGATTACTCGATGAGGGCGTCGGGGCGGTAGTCGGCGAGCGCGAGCGCGCCGTGATCGACTACGCCGTCAAACTGACGGACGACCCAGCGGGGATGACCGCCGCCGACCTCGCACCCCTGCGTCGGCTTGGGCTGTCGGACGTGGAAATCCTCGACAGCACGAGCGCCGCCTCGATGTTCGCCTGGGCGAACCGGCTGATGCAGACCCTCGGAGAGGGCGTGCCACCGGCCAATGCGGCGACGTAACCAGGACGGGGGGTTGAACCACTAAAGCGATTATCGTATTGGTGGCGGCGGGCTTTAGCCTGCCGAACCTTGCTGCGGCAGGCTAAAGC
>JBPCMC010000421.1:0-16801 GCA_051002645.1 Thermomicrobiales bacterium | reverse complement strand
GCGTCTTTTGCCCCCGACAGGGGGCTGGTGTGTGGTTCCACCGCCCCCCCCTCCCCCCACCACCGGAGTAAAGGCCCTCATCGCGAGACCTATCGGCTTTGAGATGCATTCGACGTTCGGCGTTCGGGGAGCGGGGCGTCGGGCGTTCACAATCGCCTTATCGACGCATCACGATTCGCTCATCCACGTCCGGCATCCTACGCAGGCGTTGCGAATGAACGCCTACGGCGAGAGGGAGGATGTATGCGACGGATGCGGGTTGCACTGACGGTCCTATTCACGATCGCGAGCGGCATTGCCGGGTTGCAGTCGCTGGTCGCGGCGCAAGGGTCGCTCGACCAGATCAATCATGTCATCGTGGTCTATCAGGAGAACTGGACCTTCGACAGCCTGTACGGGAAATTCCCCGGTGCGAACGGGTTCGCCAATGCTGGTGCGACCGTGCAACAGGTGGACAAGAACGGCATGCCGTATGCGACGCTGCCGCAGCCGATCGACAACAACCAGAAGCCGCCGGTGCCGGACCCGCGCTTCCCCGCGAACCTGCCTGTCGCGCCCTTCGATGCAGCGCAGTACGTCCAGCCGAACGACAAGACAGGTGATCTCGTCCACCGCTACTATCAGGAGCAGTATCAGATTGACGGCGGCAAGATGGACAAGTTCATTGCCTGGAGCGACGCCGCCGGCCTCGTGATGAGCTACTACGACGCGACGAACATGCCCGAGGGCAAACTGGCGCAGCAGTACACGATGGCCGATAACTTCTTCCACGCCGCGTACGGCGGTTCATTCCTCAATCACTTCTGGCTGGTCTGCGCCTGCACGCCGCAGTTCCCCAATGCGCCGGACGCGCTGAAGGCGCAACTGGACGCGAACGGCGTGATGACCAAGGACGGCGCGGTGACGCCGGATGGCTACGCGATCAACACGTTGTTCACCGCCAATAATCCGCACCCGAAAACCGCCGACCCCGCCACACTCGTGCCGAACCAGACGATGCCGACTATCGGCGACCGCCTGAGCGACAAGAACCTCAGTTGGGCGTGGTACGCCGGTGGCTGGAACAACGCCATCGCGGGCAACCCGGACCCGCTCTTCCAGTTCCATCACCAACCGTTCGCCTTCTTCGCCAACTACGCGGACGGCACGCCCGGCAAGGCGCAGCATCTGAAAGACGAGCAGGATTTCCGCACCTCGCTCACGGCGGGTACGCTGCCGTCTGTCTCGTTCATCAAGCCGCTCGGCCCGGACAATGAGCACCCCGGCTATACGAGCCTCCTGCAGGGCCAGCAGCACGTCGCGGATATCGTCAGCGCGGTGCAGAGCAGCCCGTACGCCAAGGACACCGCGATCATCGTCACCTATGACGAGCACGGCGGTCGCTGGGACCATGTCGCACCGCCGAAGGGTGACCGCTGGGGGCCAGGATCGCGCGTGCCGACGATCGTCATTTCGCCCTTCGCCAAGCGCGGCTACGTGGATCACACCCAGTACGACACGACGTCCATTCTCAAGTTCATCGAAACGCGCTGGGGCCTGGCCCCGCTCGGCGCTCGCGACGCCGCCGCGAACGACCTGACCAACGCCTTCGACTTCTCCGCGAAATCCGTCCCCACCGCCCCGAGCAGCCCGAGCGCGCCGAGTGCGCCAACCACGGGAACGCTCTCCGGCCCGGCCTTCTACATCCGCCGCCTGGGGGATGGATAAGGGACCGTTTCACGGAGGAGAAATAACGCGACACGAGTCATCCCGGAGTGTACAGGATGACTCGTGTTCTCTCTTCGGCGCCGAACCCCGATGGACGATCCGGGCGCGTAGGCGATCAGCCGCCCGCTTTGCCGTAGTCGGCGGTGAGCCAGCGCTCGGGGCGCATTCGGATCAGGACACTGCCGTCCTCCGTGGCATTCGCTGCGTTTTGCGCGAGATACTGATCGCCCCCCTCCACACCGAGGTACCGACGTGCCATCGGGCGCTTGTCGCGCTCGCGATCCGCTGATTCAATCGCCACCACCGGACCCTCGACCGCAACATACTTGTAGGGCGGAGCCTCATCCTGCACGCAGAGGCTGAAACCACCTGCCTGTGCGAGGAGTGCCGCTTTCCGCGATCCTCTCCCGGTCATGATTGTCACCTCTCCGCCCGGTGAATAGGCATACCAGATCGGCACCGTCAGCGGTGGGCGCTCTCCTTGCGCGATGCTGATTACCCCGACATGCAAGGCGGCCAAGAACGCCTCACGCTCGTCTTTCGTCATCGCAAACGACATCGGCAACCCCCATTCTGCTTCAACCGGAAGATAGCAACGTCATGGGTTGGAAACGACACGGCTGCGAAGGATATTCCGTGCCTGCCCGATGCCCAATCGACCTGCACCGTATCCACAGCAACGTGCGCCCTCGTTGCGTCGTCGATCGCCTCGTCAGGAAGAACGGGACCCACGGAGAGATCACGCCTCCGGGGTGAGAGCTGCGCCGCGCGAGAGACGGGAGAGCGCAATGAAGAGCCGGGCTTGACTGTTCATCACTGGGACAAAGCCAAGTTTTTGATAGAAGCCGCGTGCCTGTGCATAGGCGTCCACGACGAGAAACATCACGGGTAATTCGCGCTGGGCTTCGGTGTGACGAAGGGCATTGGCAACGAGGAGCGACCCTAAACCCCTACCCGCATACGCCTCATGAACGGCGAGCCTCCCAAGGAGTGCGGCCGGAAGCTCGGGATAGCGCGGTAGTCTGGCACGGAGGTCATCGGGCACGCCCTCGGCGGAAACCGTCGCGGGAGAGAGCGTGTAGTAGCCAATGATATGGGTTGGGTCATGCATGGCCGTCGCAACGAAAACGGCGCAGGCGCGATCGCGCATTGCCTGCACCGCCTGCTCTTTGATGAATCGATCGAGCGGTTCATCGCCCGATACAAAGTCCGTGCGGTCATGCGCCGCAGTGAGACGCACAATGGCGAACTGTGGATTGCTCATAGATCCGAGAGAACATCCGCGTCGTGCCGAGCGAATGCGTCCACGAGTCTGGGCGGAAGGGGCGCAGGATCGAGCCACGCATCGATCATCGCCCGCGATGCCGCCGATCCAACGTCAAGCATCTCGTGCTCGCGTATCACCGCGTACGCCTTCTCGCGGATCGCGCGCTCAACGAACGCCGTAAACGACATGTGCTCATAGGACGCCGCCCGCTCGGCGTCGCGCTTCGTCTCATCAGTGATCCGCGCCGATAGGCGAGCCTGTCGGCGCACCCGCTCTGCCTTCTTCGATTCTGGTGCGTTGATCATCTCGCCCTCCTTCGATCACCCACGACCGCTTTGTACAGCGATTTGACGCACATGTCAATGAGGTCGCCAGCGTGGAGGTGGCCGGCCATCAGCCCCGTTGCCCAAACCTGCTCGTACGCCTTGTTATATCTGCCGAACTGAGCGAAGCATCGTTTACGGAAGATGCCCATCATTACCGTCTCTATTTGTACGATCACGCTGTTCAAGCGCACTTTTCGCAGCATCGCGATTGTGATACGCAGGCGCATAGTCAGGCTTGAAGCGGATCGCTGCATCGAAGTCAGGAATCGCCTGCTCATACTCTCCGAGCTGGTAATAGCTATAAGCGCGGTTATGGTACGCATCCGCATAGTCACGCTTACGGCGGATCGCCGCCGTGAAATCGGCAATCGCCTGCTCGTATTGCTCCAGGTCGCGGTAGGCGACGCCGCGAGAATAATACCCATCCGCTTCATTAGGGCGCCGACGAATCACTGCGTCGAAGTCAGCAAGCGCCTGCGCGGGCTGTGTCAGATCGAGATAGACCGCGCCGCGACCGATGTATGCGTACATGAAGTTGGGATCGAGTCGGAGCGCCACATCATAGTCGGCAAGCGCCCGTTCGCCTTGCTTGAGGCGACGGTGGATAACGGCACGGCTGTAGAACGCATTTGCGTCGTCTGGGTTGAGGCGGATCGCTTCATCAAAATCATGAAGCGCGGACTCGTTTTGGTTGAGGTCGCTGTATGCGAAGCCGCGACCGAGATACGCATCCGCCAAGTCGGGGTTGAGACGGATCGCCGCATCGAAGTCGGCAAGCGCTTGCGCGGGCTGCGCGAGTGCGCGATACCCTCCACCGCGACGGGCGTATGCCGCCGCATCGTTGGGATTGCGGCGAATAATCTCATCCAGGCCACGGATGCCTGTCTGAAGATAAAACCGCTTGTAGAAACGCATGACCGGCCTCCATCCTTCGGTAGTGAGTCAGTTGGGAATCTACGGGGATGGCGCCGCAAAGAGATCGGCAAACGCGCGGAGATCGGTCAGGACAACGTCAGGCTCGATGCCCCACGGATCGAAGACGGCGGTCGGATTGCGCCGCACCCAGGCCGCCCGGAGGCCCGCCGCTTTCGCGCCGATCACATCGAAGGGGTTGCCCGAAACGAGCCATGTTTCCGCGATCGGGCGATCCAGCCGGCGCACGAGGGAGGCGTAGACCGCTGGGTCGGGCTTGAAGGTTCGCAGGTCGTCCACGCTGATCACCGCGTCGAGATGGGGGAGGATGCCGGCGTGGTCGAGCAGCCTCCGCACCGTCGCTTCGACGCCGTTGGAGAAGGCGGCGACCGTGTGCCCCGCCGCCTTGAGGCGCTCAATGGCAGGGATGGCATCCGGGAATGCCGATAACTCCTGATACTGTGCCAGCAGGCGCGCCTGATCCGCCTCGCCTACGTCCAGACCGAGCGATTGAATGACGTACCGCAGCGCCTGCGCGGTGCAAACGTCGAAGGAGGCATGGTGCCGCATCACCGCGCGCCGGAAGGTGTATTCCAGTTGCTTCTCGCGCCAGAGCGCCGCGAACGGCCCCGCCTGCCCGCCAACCAGCGCGCGGAGATGCCGCTGCATCTCAAGCGGGTCCACAAGCGTCCCGTAGACATCGAAGCCGATTGCCGCCATCGCGCCGCTCCCTTTTTTCGATTCGCCGTCGCCGTCCACCCCTGTCGCAGTCTACACCGCCAGAGGTGGCGCAGGAGGCGCGTTGCCGCGTAGGATGCACGGACGTGCGGCGCGCGAGACGAAGGGACGGGCGATAGCGGATGGCAAGAATGGTCGCACGATGGCTGCGGCGGGCGTGGGCGCGACTCTCGCCAGAGAGACGGCGGACCACCCTGCGATGGATCGGGCACGTCGCTATCCGCCGCGCGCAGATAGCAACGATGATCCGCAGGAGAACGAAGGGACGGCAGATGCCCGCGCCACAGACGATTCACGAGCGGCAGTTCGCCAGCGACGCGCTCGGTCGCACGATGCCGTACACGCTCCTGCTGCCCGCCGGGTACGAGACGGAGCCGGAGGCGCGCTATCCCGTCCTCTACCTGCTGCATGGCGCGTGGAGCAGCCACACCGAGTGGGCGACGCGGACGCGGCTGGCGGACCACGCCGCCCGCTTCCCGCTCATCATCGTCTGCCCGGAGGGGGAGAATTCCTGCTATGTCAACGGCGCGAACGGCGAGAGGTGGGAGGATTACCTCATCGCCGATCTGCCCGCGCACATCGAGGCGACCTACCGGACGCGCGCCGACCGCACCGGGCGGGCGATTGCGGGGCTCTCGATGGGCGGCCTCGGCGCGTTCAACTGCGGTATGCGCTACCCGGAGCGGTATTGCGCCATCAGCTCGCACTCGGGCGCGTTCGATTTCCTCACCTGGATCGGGGCGAATGCGAATGACGATCCGCAATTCCGTGCCGTCCTCGGTCCCCGGAACAGCGCGCCGCGGCAAGCGTACGACCCGCAGCGGATCATCGAGCAGGCGGTCCGCGCGCACGGGGCGGATGGCTTGCCGGTGCTCGCGGTGGATTGCGGCCTGGGCGACTCCCCCGGCCTGCTCGCTGGGAACCGCGCCCTGCACCGGACGCTCACCCGCCTCGGCGTCCATCACTTCTATCGCGAGCAGCCCGGCGGCCACGAGTGGCCCTACTGGGATCGCGAAGTGCGCTTCACCCTTCAGTTCGTTGCCACGGCAACCGGCATCGCGCCCCTCGCGTAAGGCGGCGGATGCCCACAGCCCTCACGCTCCACTACTCTGCGATGGGCATGCCCTTCTTCTCGTTGCGCTTGCGGCGGCGATCCGCCTGCCAGCCGGTCTGCGGCGCGGTGCGGATGAAGGTCATCGCGTGTGCGAGGTAGGGGAGGAGTGCTTCGATGGCGCCCTCGTCCGCGCAGGGCACCTCGATCCAGTTCGCTTTGGCCCGGTCCGCACCGGGGTCCGGTGACCAGCCATCCGCGCCGTCGAGCGCGCGGACGACGGCCTTCTCCGCCGGCGGCGGCTTGAGGACGATGCCGCGATCGCCGACGAAGGCGAAGAGACGCCCCTCGACGTAGAAACCGTCGTGGCCGAATATCTTGCGCTTCGTCACGCCCGGCCACTGGAGCAGGTGCTCCTCGACGTATGCCTGAATCTCGGGCCGGACGCCCTCCTCTGTCACGATACGTTCCCCTTCAATCGTGGACGAAATGTGGCATGATTGGCCGCAATCGGGCGCGGCTCCTCTTCCTCGACCGCGATGACAGCGGGCGCGAGTAGGGCGAACTCGTTACCGTCCGGGTCCGTCACAATCGCCAGTGTGCCCCATGGGTAGTCTACGGGTTGCGCCGCGAAGACGCCACGCCGCGCGAGACGGTCATACGTCGTCCGATCGACGGCGAAGGTAAGGCCCGTCGAGCGGCCCGTCGCCTCCGGCGCGGTGTCGGCGTCCGTGACGGCGAGCATGAGCGCCGCGCCGCCGTCACCGACCTCCGCACCGCCCGCCCAGCGCCGCCGCAACGGGAATCCGAGCGTGCCGCAGTAGAAGAAGATCGCGCGGTCGAGATCGCGCACGAAGACGAAAACCGATTGCAACTGGGGGGCGATCATAGCGTGCTACTCCGAACGAAGCCGCGAAAAGCCGAATAGAACAAATGTACGTATACGCGCATCGCTTGTCAAGGGGTCGGAGGGTTTTCGCATCAGAAAGCCACCGCGACGACTGGCGCAGGCGGACGGCGTGTTTGTGGTCGCCTGCATGACGCACCGGATCGCGCAGATTGATCTGCGCGATCCGGTCGAATGTGATAGGCAGGTGTCCGGGCTGTCTTCGTACACCCGTCAGGTATGTCCCCGGTCTCGACGCCCGAAACGGGGAGGGGCAAGCGTTAGCGGAGGGGGACGCGCGGCGGGGTGGCGCGTTCGGGCGTCGGGACATTCGCGTGGGCGGAGTCGGAACTGGGGGTATCCTGCTGCGCCGCCGCGCCGGTGGAGCGAGCGATGACGGGATCGGGCACGAGGGCGTTTTCCCTGCGCCAGCGGAGGATGTCTTCGGTGTGCTCCGGGTAGTGATCGTAGGTCGCGCCGCGCAGCCAGGCCGCGCGCACCTCGGACTTGCCGTCCAGCATCTCCACAAGCGCCTTGTGCGCCGAGAGCGCCCGATTGCGCGCCTCCATGACCGGCAGGTTCTTGTCCGCGTCGTAGTTGACATCGTTGAACTTCTGGTCGTGGATCGGCCATTGCGGTTCGTCGCCGCGCATGATCTGCATGACGACGCGCGTCGTCTCGCGGTCCCATGCCGCGACGTGGGCGAGGATGTCCTTGACGGACCAGTGGCCGGCGACGCCCGGCTCGTTCATCAACGATTCCGGAATACCCCGGACGCTGTCCATCAGGGCACGCCACGCCTTGTCCATGTCCCGCAGCACGCGCTCCTTCTCGCGGGCGCGCTCGCGCTGCCGCATCCGCTCCTGGGTTGATTGGGCTGTGGTCGTGC
Source organism: Thermomicrobiales bacterium (assembly GCA_051002645.1). Taxonomy (GTDB): domain Bacteria; phylum Chloroflexota; class Chloroflexia; order Thermomicrobiales; family JALYUS01; genus JALYUS01. The sequence continues at coordinate 9,025 of JBPCMC010000421.1, read as the reverse complement.
TCGCGCTCATCGCCTGCTCGCTCCTGTCGTTCGTCGCCACGGTGCCGCCATTGCCGCGTAGTGTACCAGAACGCGCCGCCGCCGCGTGCCGCCCTCCGCCGCATGACGGATATGCAATCGCTACACCATCGCGATCTCTCACGACTGTCATCCAAACCTGCTTGACTGTGGAGGACGAGGTATTGATGTGATGGAAGCGAACCATTCGGAACGGAAGGATTGGCTATGCGCAAGATTATCCTGGCTCTCATGCTGCTCGCGCTCGCCCTCGGGGCGACGAGCGCCCCTGCACTGGCACAGAGCGAGACGGCGAGGGCCACTTTCTTCGTCCCCGCCACAGCGGGCGGCGGCAGCGAAGAACTCGGTGGCACGCCCTGGCTCGCGCCCGGATTGATGCTGAAGCCTGGGACAACGATCACCGTCAGCGCGGCGGGTCTCTGGCAAAGTTGTCAGGAACGCTCCTGTGCGACGACGGCGGACGGTATCGGTGTCAAGCATGTCCGGGATTGCACGTATATCGCGCCCGATCTCTCCGCCTTCAGCCTGATCGCGCGGGTGGGCACGGCAGACCCGGTGATCGTCGGCGTTGGCCCGACGACGATCCAGGGAAGCGGCGCCTTGACGTTCGCGATCAACGATTGCTACTTCGGCGATAACGGTGGCGGGTTCACTGTCACTGTCACGTTCCCGGCGGATGCGGTGATCGTCAACCCAGATGCCGATGCGGCGGCATGAGGGCGCATTCCTCCCCTTCTCTGCGGGGAGAGGATCAGGGAAGATGCCGCTTCTTCAACGCCGCGAGCTCCGCGCGGAAGGAGCGCTCCATTGCGCGCCGCCGGGCGAGGGGCAAGAATGCGTAGCGGACACCATTGAGAAGAATCTCGTCGATTGCCGCCACCGAGAGGCCGAACGGTGCGGCGAGCAGCGCGACTTCGTCGTTGAGGGTCGTGTTGAAGAGGGGTGGGTCGTCCGAATTAATGGTGATGATGAGTCCCGCGTCGTGCAGGCGGCGGAGCGGGTGCGCGGCGAGATCGGGATAGATGCCGAGGCGGATATTGCTGGTAGGATTAATTTCGAGCGGGATGCCGCGCGCCGCGAGATGGGCGACAAGCGCCGGATCCTCGATGGCCCGGACGCCGTGCCCGATCCGCTCCGCGCCGAGCGCCCGGAGCGCGCCCCAGATGCTCTCCGGTCCGACCGTCTCGCCCGCGTGCGGATCGCTGTGCAGCCCGGCGGCGCGCGCCCGGTCGAACCACGGCGCGAACGGTTCCGGCGGTCGGCCGACCTCCGAGCCGCCTAAGCCGAGGGCGACCACGCCATCATCCTTCCCCTCGATCGCGACGCTCGTCGTATAGTCCGCCGTCGGCGCGGTGCGCGTTTCGTCCGTCCAACTGCGCACGATGTTGAAGACCCAGTTGATCTCCACGCCGAAATCGGCCCATGCCCGCGCGCGGCCTTGCGTCAGGCCGGGAAACCAGATCTCCTGCGGGACGCCGAATACCCAGTTGGTGCTCGGCGAGAAGGTCACCTCGGCGTAGCGGACGTTCTGCCGCGCCATCTCCTCGCCGAACTCGTAGACGACGAGTGCGTAATCTTCCGTCGTCCGCAGGCACTTCGTGCAGGTGACATAGATTTCGATAAAGTGATCGAAGTCGCGGTACGCGAACCACGCGCGCACCCCCGCCTCCGTCCTCGCGGGCAGGGGGACACGATTGCGCGCCGCGAGCGTGAGCAGCATCGTGGGTCGGATCGAACCTTCCAGATGAACGTGCAGTTCCGCCTTCGGCGCGGCGCGGAGATAGCCATCAAGGGACATGAGCGGGCTCTCCTACACAGTGAAGGTGACCGTGACGGCGCTGAAGGAGCCGCTCGGCGTCGTGAAGGTGATGGTGCCGCTGTAGGTGCCGGGGGTGAGCCCGCTGCGGTTGATCGTGACCGTCGCGGGGATGCTGCCATTCGCGGGCACCGTCCCGGCGCCGGGGGTGACGGAGAGCGCGGTAATGTTCGACTTGGCTGTGAAGGCCACTGACGACGGCCCCGCGTTCGAGAGCTTCACGGTCCCGGAACTGCCCCCCGCGCCGAGATTGACGCTCGTCTTATCCAGGGTGATCGCGCCGCCCGCCCCTGCCGTCGCCGTTGGGCCGGTCGCGGTCTCGGTCGGCGGCGGTGTCGTCGGCTTCGCTGTTGGGGCCGGGGTATGGGTCGGCGTCGTGGCGGGCGTCGGCGGCTTGGTCGGCGCGGCCGTATCGGTCGGGATCGGTGTAATGCGCGGCGATGGCGACTCCTGCGGAATCAGCGTCACCCTCGGGACGGGCGTATTGATCGGCGTATTGACCGGCGTCGTGGCTGCGGAGGGCGCCGCCTGGGTACCGAGCGGTGTCGGCGTGACGAGGAGCGCGGGCGCGCTCGTCGGCGCGGTGACGCTGCCGGAGGATGCGGTGCTCGGCGGCAGGGGCGCGGTCGTCGCGGTCGGGAACGGCGTCGGCGTGCCGAGCAGGGCGGCGAGGGCGGTCGAGGTGGCGAGCGCGGGCGAGAGGGCGGTCGAAGGGATCGTCGCGGTCGGTGTGCCGCCGACCGTCGCGGTGACGCTCACTTTGGCGCCCGAGTCCCCGCGCACGAGGAAGAGGACGAGCGCGCCGACGACGAGGACGAGCGCTCCGCCGAGCAGACCGAGCAGCGCGAGCGGTCCCATCGCGCGGTTCGTCGTCCGGGACGGCACATAGACCGCCTCCTCCTGCACGACGCGCTGCCGCACGGGAATGTCAAGCGCGCGGGTGCCGTAGTGCTCCTCGGCGGGCGGCTGCTCACCGTACGCCCACGGGTCGGCGGTCGGCGTGACGGCGGTGGTCATACCGGCGCCATAGGCGTGGGCGGACTCCTCGGGCAGCGCGGTCGTCGGCAGATCGATGGCGGTGGTCGCCTCTTCGACGAGCGGCAGCCAGGGGAGCGCGCCCGCGATCGAGGCATCCGCGATGCCGGCGGGTGCGGGGATCGGGCGGAGGGCGGCGTAAACCGTCAATGGTGGCGGGATGGCGGCGAGCATCTGTTGGGCGACGGACGATCGCTCGGCATACTCCTCGATCGAGGCGCGCGCCTCGGGCGTCAGCCGGGTAATATTCATCCGCGAGAGCAGCGCGTCGAGGTCCGGGTCGCGCGGGCGACCGAAGCGGATCAGGAAGAGCGCGCGGCTCGCCGCCTCCACCGCCGGGGTCAGTCGTTGCAAGCGATCCGCCGCCTCTCGCTCCGTGATGCCGAGCACGCTCGCCGCCTCACCGACAACCATCGCCTCGCGCGTATGGAGATGTACCAAGGCGTGCTGCTCGACTGGCAGGGCGCTGATCGCCCGCCAGACGGCGCGGGTCATGTCGTCCAGCCCGTCCTCCGGCGCGACGGGCGGCAGCATGGACGGATCGGGTTCGATGTACGCGGCGGGATCGGCGGCGGCGGCGGTCGTTTCGGTCGGGAGGGCGGCATAGGCACGGGCGAAGAGCCAGGCGCGGGCGGACGGCCACTGATCGGCGCTCGCCGCGCTCATTGCCGCCTGCGAGGCGACCTGTCGCATCAGTGCATCCGCCGTCTCGTCCCGGCCGGAGAGGCGGTTGAGGAAATCGTAGAGGGCGGGCGTCAGGGCGCGAAAATTGGTTGCGAACGCCTCGGGGCTCGTCTGCGGCGGCGCACTCGCCGCCCCCTGCCAGCGCCGCTCCGCGCCCCGCTCACTGTCACGCCGATCGCGCGTCTGATCCACCCGTGCCTTCTCCCCGGCGCACCGCATTCGCCATCCTCACGGTACCACGTTCAGGGGTGTACGTCCACTCTGGGAAAGGACTGAGGACTGAGGACTGAGGACTGAGTCCGCGTGCCCATGTTGGGTCCCAGCGTATGGGAAAGCGTTCAATCTTCAGGTCGTCGATTGAATCCTCAGTCCTCAGTCCTCAGTCCTGCATCCGCGACCGGACGGGCGGCGGCGGGGATCGCTTCCTGCCGTTCGATACGCGCGATCCACTGCTTCGCGTTGCGCAACTCGGTGAGGTTTGGCAGGTTTTCCGGCCGCTGCCAAACCTTGAGGGCGAACTGATGGTCCCGCTGCCGCACAACGGCGTCGATGAACTGCTCGCCGAGGCGATACTGCTCCATCTTCATCTCCAACCCGGTCAGGCGGATGAAGAGCGTCTCGGCCTGGCTGCGCTGCTTGGAGCGGGATTCGAAGGCGTGCTGCAGCGTGTCCAGCGAGGGGAGAATTTGCTTACCGACGGCGTTCATGACGTGATTGGAGTACCCCTCGACGACGGACATCAGCGCCTGCATCTCGTCGAAGAGCTGCTTCTGCTCCGGCGTCATGACGATCTCCATCAGGCTCTTGCCGCTGCCGCCCTGCTCGCGCAGCCGCCGGACGAAGGTATTGAGGCCGCCCTGCAAGTTGCGCAGGTCCTCCGTGACGAGGACGATGTAGCGCTCCAGCAGCGTGTTGAAGTGCGGGCGCACCCACGGGAACGCCTCGAACTCGAAGGCGTGTGTCGTCTCGTGCAGCGCGAGCCAGAGGCGGAATTCGTGGCCGTCCACGCCCATCGTCTCGGTCGCGGCGGCGATGTTCGGCTCGACGTAGTAGAGTCGGCCCGACGCAACAGGCTCCTTGCCGAGCAAGGCGAGATCGTACTGGCCGAGGACGCGCCGCGCGAGGTAGCCGAGCAGCAGCCCGACCTCCGCCGAGAGGACCGTCTGATTGATGCCGCTGACGAGCGCGACCGCCGTCGGGGACTTCAGGTTGCGCGCCGTATTCAGCCCCTCCAGCGGGGCGAAGAGTTGCTGGAAGGCGCGGATATTCGCGTCGATCCAGTCGGCGCGGTTGAAGACGTGGACGCTCTCCAGCGGCGTCGGCAGCGTCGTGCCGGTGTACTCCGCGATCAGCGGCACGCAGCGCGCGACGAGGCCCCGGTAATACTCGGTCAGGCTGGCAGGGAAGACCTCGCTGTCGGCGGCGCGGTTCATCGCCAGCGCGACCGAGCGGGCGCGATCCCAGTTGATCAGCGCGGGCGTCTCGCCGGTGCGCGCGTATTCGCGCCCCTTCGTATTCGCCCAGACCGCCAGCGCCCCGGCCGCCGCAGCGGAGACGAGGAGCAGTTTCTTGTCGAGCGGGCGGGGGCCGTTGCCGTTTGGCGGCGCGCCCGTTGTGGTCGTATCAGGAATTGCCATGCCGGTGAATCGCTTTCTCTCCAACAAAGGGGTTGGGTGATTGACAAACGAGCAGATCAAACGCACGCCACCCACAATGCGAAACGCACGGGCGGTGCCACGGCATGGTAGCCGTCGCACCCGTGGGCGTCAAACGCGGGGAAGTTCGGAGTTCGAAGTTCGGAGTTCAATGAGAGGACGATAGTATCTCTCGACTCAGTCCTTATCTTTCTCATGCAATCTCCCCGCTCTCACACGGCGGGGGAGAGTCAGGGGATGGGGGCCGTTCCGCGAGGCACTCCATATACACCTTGTCGTGGAGGATGCCGTTCAGCAGCCAGCACTCCCGGCGTCTGCCGATCTCACGGAAGCCGGCTTTCTCGTAAGCGCGGATGGCGGCGGGATTGAAGGAGGCGACATCGAGCAGGATCGTGTGAAGACTGAGCGCGGTGAAGGCATAGTCGAGCATCAAACGCGCCGCCTCGGTTCCGTAGCCTTTGCCGCGTGCGTCCGCCTCGCCGATCAGGATGCCGAACCCCGCCGTCCGGTGGCGGAAATCAATGCCATATACTCCGGTCTCTCCGATGGGCCGGAATGCTGTTCCGTCCGGGGCGATGCGTTCGTAGATCGTGAAGACGGCATTTTCCGGCTGCTGCAACGAGGCGTTCCACGGCCCTTCCGCGTCCAGCGTCCACGGTTGCGGCGGATCATCGAGCGTCCGGCGCGTCGCCCAATCGTTGTGCCAGCGGTGAAAGAGCGGCAGCATCTCCCGCTCCTGCGGCCCCAATGCCACCTGCTCCCCGACGATATTCACAACCGGCTCCATCAAATCTCCTCGAAAACAATTGAACCGCAGAGGCGCAGAGGACGCAGAGAAACGCGGAGAAGAAAAGGACACGGGAAGCAATGATGCTTGCAGGGGAACCGTTAGCAGACCCTCCTCCGCTATGATGGATTCCCTCTGGTGTTCTCTGCGTCCTCCGCGCCTCTGCGGTTCATCCCGGTTTTATCTCGGTTTTATCTCGGTTCATCGGGCGCGAAGAAGGGGGCGAGGACGGGGCTGGTGAACTCGGACGCGAGGCATTCCATGTAGACCTGGTCCCAGAGCCGCCCGCCCATCAGTTTGGACTCTCGCCGCCTGCCGAATTCGCGGAAGCCTGCCTTCTCATAGGCGCGTTTACCGGCGAAATTGTAGGCGTAGACGCGGAGGATGACGCTGTGCAGGCCGAGCGCGGCGAAGGCGTAGTCGAGCAGCAGCATCGTCGCCTCCGTGCCGTACCCCTTGCCGCGCGCATCCGCCTCGCCAATCAGGATACCGAACTCCGCTGTCCGGTCGCGCCAGATGATCCCTTCGAGATAGGTGTAACCAATCGGGCGCCAGCCGTCGCGCTCGTAGATCGTGAAGAAGGCGGACTTGTCGTCGCCGACGATGTAGTCATAGACCCGCGTCTGCTGCTCCACTGTCGTCGGCTCCGGGATGCCGAAGGAGCGGCGGACGGTGAAATCGTTCATCCACCGCTGCACGAGCGGGATCAAATCGCGCCGAATCGGCCCGAGCGCCACCCGCTCCCCGACAATGTTCACAATCGGTTCCATACCTCACCTCCTGAAAGCAATTGAACCGCAGAGACGCAGAGAGCGCGGAGGACACGGAGAAAGATGGAATGACGAGGCTGACGGCAAACCCCCGTCATCCGCTTCAACTTTCTCTACCAATCCATCGTATTTCCTACGTGTTCTCTGCGCTCTCTGCGTCTCTGCGGTTCTCCCCGGTTTGTCTCCGGCTATTCCAGGCGGCGGACGCGGTGGAGGAAGCGCCACATGAGCAGGCCGAAGCAGATGACGAGGACGCCGTTAATCGTGAGCGCCGCCTGGACGCCGAAGAAGTGGGCGAGCGTGCCGCCCTCCAGATTGCCGATCGGCGTCAGGCCCCAGATCATGCTGTAGACGGCCATCACGCGGCCGCGATAGGCGTCCTCCGTCACCGTCTGGACGAGCGTGTCGTTCATCGAGCCGTAGAGGTCGGCGACCATCCCCTGGATGAAGAGAATGGTGCAGGAGAGGTAGAAGTTGTGCGAGAGGCCGAAGCAGAGCAGTGCGAGCCCGAAGCCGGTCATCCCACCCAGGACGATCCGCCCCCGACCGCGCACGCCCGTCAGCATCGCGACGATCAGGACGCCGACGAGCGCCCCCAGCCCCGCGCTCGCCTGCAACGCGCCGAGTCCGCCGCTCCCCCGATGCAGCACGCCGCCGGAGAGCGCGGGCAGGAGGCCGAAGTAGGTCATGCCGAGCATCACAGGGATCAGGTCGATGGTCAGGAGCGAGCGCAACGTCCCGTGCGACCAGATGTAGGCGTAGCCCGCGCGCAACGTCGCGAAGGGGTGATGCTCCCCACCGGTCGGCGGCGCGAGGTCGATGCGCGCGAGCACCGTCAGCAGCGTGAGGATGAACGGCAGGTAGCAGAAGGCGGCGATGAAGAAGCAGCCCGTCACGCCGAGCGGGGCGATCAGCACGCCGCCGATTGCCGGGCCGATGATGCGGCTGAAGTTGAAGGTGGCGGAGTTGAGCGCGACGGCGGATTGCAACTGCTCGCGCGGTACGAGGTTCGGCACGAGCGAGAGGCGCGCGGGCCAGTCGAACGCCGAGGACGCGCCGATGCAGAAGGCCATCACGTAGACGTGCCACACCTCCAGCCGGCCGAGCGCGCTCAGGATCGCCACGCCGAAGGCGGGCACCGCATTGCCGACCTGGATGATTGCGAGCAGTCTGCGGCGATCGAAGCGATCCGCCGCGACGCCCGCCAGCGGTGAGAGCAGCAGGACGGGTAGCCCCGAGAAGAACTGGACGAGCGCGGTCTGGAAGGGGTCGTGGGTGCGCTGATAGACGAAATAGCCCTGCACGAGGATGCGCATCCACTGACCGGTCAGTGCGACGGTGATCGCGGGCCAGAAGATGGCGAAGGCCCGCGATTGCAGCGCCCCGAAGGAGGCCGCACCCGATTCGCCGCGGCGCTGACGGAGCGTTTGGAGCATGGAATTGATGCACCCTTCCAGGCGATATGCGCGACGATACGGGCCGAGTGTAGCACCTGCTGTCAAGGAACTCCTCCGCTCATTGTCAGCGTCCAGGTGGCATCTTTCTTGCACTCTCCTCTCTCGTACCGGCGCGTAGAGAACGGGCCGCATTTTGGTTGTACATGTAGTAAGGAGCCCTGCGGATCATGGCGAGCATAGAGAAGACCATCGAGATTAACGCCCCCACCGAGCGTCTGTACGCGATCTGGACGAATCCGCAGATGTTCCCGCGCTTCATGGAGAACGTCGAAGAGGTGAGCACGATCGGGCCAAACAAGACGCACTGGAAGATGAATGGCCCCCTGGGCAAAACGCTCGAATGGGACGCCATCACGACCGAGCAGGTGCCGAACAGCATCATTGCCTGGAAGTCCGTCGAGGGCTCCGGTAATCTGGAGAATGAGGGGCGCGTCACGCTCAAGCCGCTCGGCCCGAACAAGACCGAGGCGACCGTCTCCCTCGGCTACTCCGACCCGCCCGGCGGCAAAGTTGGCGAGATCGTCACCGGCCTGATCCAGGACCCGGATCGCCGCCTCTCCTCCGACCTCGAACGACTGAAGAAGCTCGCCGAGGGGCAGGACCCGAACTCCTAAGAGTAGCAAGCAGCCAGTTGCAAGCGGGCGGGCGTCACATCGACGCCCGCTTTCGCTTGCCCGATGAGGTGCGTTGCCTCGCTCTCGCGATCTCAACGATAGCGAGGGAGGACGCAGCGAGAAGGCGGTAGGATGACCAGAGATCGATGTGGTAGCGCAGGCTTTCCAGCCTGCGAGCGGGACGCAGGC
>JBPCMC010000420.1:0-4565 GCA_051002645.1 Thermomicrobiales bacterium | reverse complement strand
AGGCGAGGGCGAGATCGTCGGGGAAGCGGGCGCCGTGCCCTTCCGCGCCGGGGACTCCTGCTACACCGCGCCGAACGAGTTGCACCAGTTCCGCAACACCGGCCCGACGCCGCTCCGCTTCCTCTGCATCATCCCCAATCAGCCCTCCGCCGCCCCGACCGACGTGCCCGTCCGCGAGGGCGAACCCGTCGCCGCGACGACAGGGACGCGCTGCGGCTGATGCAGTTACATGAGGCGATACAGTGACTGCTCTGAACCGTCCCGGAATGTCTGTATGCCGCGATTCGCTTCGATAACGACGCGGCTTTCTCGCATTCCGGCATAGGTCGGCAGATACGGCAGGGCATTCGTGAGTATGCGGATGGCGAGTGCAGTGACGGTCTCACCGCTGCGCAGCCCGCGCGTGATAGTGACCATGATGCAGCCGGGATATTGTTGAGAGGAATTGGCGGAAGCGGCGAAAATCATAACCCGCGCTGATCAGTACGCGCCGCTCATTCCGGGCGAATGCCCAGATGTTCTCGTCCGGTTGATTGCCGAAGCCGAAATCTCCAGCCCGCACGATGCCCCAACCACGCGTGCGCAAGTATTCATGCACGCCAGCGGGCACGCAGATGTCACTGACAGAGCGCATCTATCGCCGTCAGGACCAGATATCGAGATCAGGATGGGTGCGGACGTAGGTGAAGGCAGCCTCGATGTGTTCGATGGTGAGGCTCGGGTAATTCCGTTGCGCTTCGCGATGCCCTTCGGGCGTGTCACCCAACGAGATGACGAAGGGCAAGGGAATCCGTTGCCCTGCGACAATCAGCGCGCCGCTCAGGATGCGCGGGTCACGGGTGACGATCTCGGTCGCGGTATTCGTGGGTTGCGAAATTGCCTGTTCCATCACCGTACTCCTTTGTTCACCATTGTCCGAGGTTTGCGCGTACTGTCAATGCCGCGCTATCGTTCTCTTCCATCCGCCGCTGTAGAGAGGCAGGCGGCGCATCCTGCCTCCGTCACTCCTTGCCCGGCAACTATCCCTTGAGGTCTTGCTGGAGTTCCGTGCGGATCTGGTCGCCGCCGCGCGCTTTCCAGTCCTTGATGTACTGGTCGAGTGCGGTGAGCGGATCGCGGCCGGTGACGAGCGCCGTGATGCGGTCGGTACCGAGTTGGTTCAACTCGCCGGACTTCGCGGCATTCGTCGGCGAGAAGGCGGCCAGCGCGGGGTTGTCGATGCCGACCGCAGCGATTTGCGCCGCCGCGTTCTGCATGAACGGCGCATCGCCGGGATCGGCGGGGAAAGAGAAGACAGGCGGCGGTACGACCACCGTGCCCAACTCGCCGATCTCCGCCAGCCCTCGGTCACTCAGGACGCGCGCCCCGTCCGCCTGGACGGTCGCATCCACGCCGTCGATGCCGAAGTTGAGGAAGTTGTACTCCTCGCTGCCGAATGGCGCGCTGAAGTAATCGAGGATGCGCAGCAATTCCTTCGCGCGCTCCGGGTCTTTGCCCTGCTTGGCGGGGATAGCGGCGATGCTGCCGAACCCGGAGCCGTTGTACGTCACGCCCTTGCCGCCGTCGAATCCGGGCGGGACGAGCGCGCTCAGGTTCGTCGCCGGATTGACGCGCTTCGCCTCGAAACGGACGCGAATGTCTCCATTCAGTTGCGTCAGCGCGTCCGCATAGCCACCGATCTTGCCCGCGATCAGCGCCTGCGTCGCCTGCGTCTTGTTGAACGTCGCGGCGTCCGGGTAGTAGACGCCCGCCTCATAAAGTTTGCGGGCGAAGGTGATCGCCTGCTTGAATTCGTCGGTCTCGATCTGGTTGGTCAGCGTGCCGTCCGGGTTCTGTCGCCAGCCGTTCGGCACGCGGAACATACCGCGAATGAAGGGCATGCTCCAGTCGGCCCCTTGCCCGCCGAGCGCCCAGGTGTCCGGCTTGCCGTTACCGTCCGGGTCGTTCTTCGTCATCGCCGTGAAGAGGGCGAGGATATCGTCGGCGTTCTTCGGGGCGGGGGCGCCGAGCTTCTCCGCCCAATCCTGCCGGTAGAGGAGCGCCGGGCCGACCGCCAGGCTGAGGCGGGGCACGCCGTAGAGTTTCCCTTTGATCGCGGCGTTCTTCCAGGCGGAGGCGGGGTATTGCGCGAGGTTCGGGTACGCTTTGAGCGCGTCGCCCATCAGATACGGCGTCAGGTCCGTGAATGCACCCTGCTGGACCGCCTTGTACTGGTCGGGCGCGGAGAGCGGCGAGATGAGCAGGATGTCCGGGATGTCGCCGGAGGCGATCAGCGCCGTCGCCTTCTCGGTGTATTGCGGCAGCGGCACGAGCGTGATGTCCAGCGTCGCGCCGACGCGCTTGTCGAGTTCCTGCCACCATTGATTCTGATCGTGGGCAATAGTCGGTGGCCGTTGCGACGCCTTGGTGATCGACACCTTGCCGCCCCTTCCTGGCAGAACGGCGACCGTCTTGAACGGCGCGGGCGGCGTGAGATACGCATCCGGCACATTGGGCGCGGGGGAAGGCAATTTGCCGCCGATTGCCGGTCGGCCAGTAGGGTTCGCCGCACTCGCAGCTCCGGCGAACGACGCGGGGGCAGTGGCGGTGACTGATGCGGCCGTCGATTGTGGCGCGGTGGAACGTGCGGCTGGCGTGGCTTGATTGCCACAGGCGGCGAGGAGTGCACCGCTCGCGACGGCTGCGGCCCCTCCCAGTGCGATGCGGAGAATGCTCCGCCGACCATACCCACCGGGAACACGAGGAGACCGCTGCTCATCACGCATCGCACACATCCTTTTAGGTTGTTGGGTGACTTACACCCTAGATGGCGTGATGATGCCAGCGACACGGAAAACGCGCAAGACCAAAGAAGGAATGCACGCCAGGAAGCACTATGGACTCCCATTCGGCGCGTAACCGCGACGCCTACCATAGGCACGATATAAGTCTTGACTTCTACAGCGTCATTGCTACACTGTGGACATGGCATGGAAGGTGGCGACAACCGATCAATGTAACGACTGGCTACAAGAATTGGGCGAGAAGGAGCAAGACGCGATCCTTGCGGCCATCGAAGTCCTCGAAGCGCACGGTCCCGGACTCGGACGCCCGCTGGTGGATACGGTGAAGGGATCGACCTACGCGAACATGAAACCTACGCGAACATGAAGGAGTTGCGGCCGCCGATTGGAAATATCCGTATCCTGTTCGCATTCGATCCGATGCGGACGGCAATCCTCCTCATCGGCGGTGATAAGACGAACCGATGGACGGCGTGGTACAAGCAGATGATTCCCATTGCCGACCGTATCTATGATGAACACCTTGCGCGTATACGCAACAAAGGGGCAAAACCATGACGAAGACATTTGAGGAACTGCGTGCAACGATCAATGCCGATCCGCAACGCCGCGCGCGCGTCGATGCCTACAAGCAGGATATCTACACCGCGCTCAGCCTCGCCGATCTCCGCAAAAGGCGTGCAATAACGCAGAAGCAGATGGCCGCGACACTCGGCCTCTCGCAGGCACGCATCTCACAGATCGAGCGAGGAGAGAATCTCGAATTGGCAACCGTACACACCTACATCGCCGCGCTCGGTGGTCATCTGCGGATGAGTGCAGCCTTTCCCGACGCGGTCATTCCACTCGCGGAGATGGGTACGTATCATCAGGAATGAACGCCCAACTGAACGTGTCTACGATTCTCGCTATTCCTGCTTAGGCGGCGGCAGATAGGTCCGATAGCGACAGACTGGCACGAAGCCCATGCGGAGATAGACGGGATAGCCCATCGCGGAGGCGGTGAGCGTCATCGCTGTGCAGCCACGCCGTACCCCCTCGGCAATGGCGGCCCAGGTCATCGCCGTGCCGAGACCGCGCCGCCGGTGCGCGGGCATTGTGACGACGCCGGTGATCTCGCCAACCGGGCCATAGCAGGCGAGCCGTGCGGTGGCGACCGCTTCTTCGCCGAGGTAGCCGACGAGGAGCGCCACGGCCGGATCCATCGCGGCACGGAGCGAGGGGACCCACCGATGGACGGTATGCGAGACGGCCATGAAATCCGCGAATGATGCGTCAGTCGTCACCAGTTGGATCGTCAGATCGGGCGGCGCGGGCGGCATGGCGGGAATCGGCGCAAAGACGAGGGCCGGTTCTTCCTCATCGAGTTCCCATCCGTGTACGCGTAGCGCCTCCTCCACCGGTTCCGTCACCTCGGACACGACAGTGACGCAGTACCCCGTGCCGAAGAACGCATCCGCGAGCGCGAACACCCGCTCCAGCGCGATCGGGCCGAGCACCGCCGCGTTATTGAAGTCCGGGCCATCCCCGCCCATCGCCGTCAAGACGAGATCGTCGTGGACGACATGTCGCCCTATCCCCGCGCGGTATTTTTGCAGCGGCGAGGGGGTGAGCAACGGCGCGCGCACGATGGCATGGAAGCCTTCTGGCAAACTGGTTACATCCTTCCGTCCGGGCGCGAAGCGGAACGACCGCGCGCGATATCCGCGCTTGTTTCTATCACGGATGCACCGCGCAGAGCCAGGGGCAACGCCATCGCATGGTGCAATCACCATCGACCGA
>JBPCMC010000419.1:0-9030 GCA_051002645.1 Thermomicrobiales bacterium | reverse complement strand
ACCTTCCTCACTGCGGTGGGTATGTTCGGGGCGATCTCGTACTTGCCGCTCTTCGTGCAGGGCGTAATTGGATCGAGCGCGACGAACGCGGGCGCGGTGATCACGCCCATGATGATCGGCTTCATCGTCAGCAGCATGATTAGCGGGCAGGTGCTCGCGCGCACGGGGCGATACAAGATCATGGCGCTCATCGGTTTCGCGGTCGGGGCGGCAGGGCTTTTCCTGCTCTCACGAATGGACATCCACGCGACGAACAGCATCGTCGTCCAACGCATGGTCCTCACCGGCCTCGGTATCGGCGTCTCGATGAGCCTTTTCACCATCGTCGTGCAGAACGCCTTCCCGCTGTCGCAGATGGGCGCGGTGACGGCGGCGCTCACCTTCTTCCGCTCGATCGGCGGGACGATCGGCGTGGCGATCCTCGGCTCGGTGATGACGAACCGCTTCAACAGTTCGTTCGACGCGAACCTGCCGGACGCCCTCAAGCAGCGGCTACCGCCGGAGCAACTGGCCGCACTGAAGAACCCGCAGATCCTCCTCTCGCACGACGCGACGGACACAATTCATGCCTCGTTCGCCGCCTTCGGCGCGCAGAGCGACGTCTTGTTCAACCAGTTGATGCTCACCCTGCGCCAGAGTCTCGCGACGGCGATCACCTCGCTCTTCTTCGCTGCGATGATCGCGATGCTCCTCGCTTTCGTGTCAGTGATCTTCCTCAAGGAAATCCCGCTCCGGAAGACGAATGCCACGGAGGTCCAGACGAGCACGTCGGGGACAATCGATCCGACAGCCGTTCCGACGGCAGCGCGCGCGGCTTCAGCGGCGGCTTCAGCGCTGACTGCGGAGCCGGGGCCGGTCGCGGCGCTGGCGATGGAAACGACGGAGCGCGCGCGGTAGACGGTCGCCGCATCGTTGGAGCAGACGCCGCAATAGAATGGCGTCCGGGATGCGAGCGGTGTGTTCATCAAAGCAAAAACCAAAAACGGGAGTGGCAGATGCCACTCCCGCGTCATTGCTCGTCTCGTCTCTGTTATCCGTCGCCCAACCGGCGGATGAAGAACTGGCCGAGTTTCGGCGCTGGCGGGAGCGAAGGCGCGACCGACGGTGGGGGCGGTGGCGTTGCTGCTGCCGCTGGCGGTGGTGCGGCGGTCGTCGGTGGCGGGCCGGCGGGCGCGCCGGTACCGGCGGTCGGCGCCGCGTTGACGTTGACCTTGACGATCTGCCCGGTCGGTGGGCCGAAGCCCATGTTCGAGACATAGAGCGTCCCGTCGGGGCCGAAGGTCATACCGGTCGGGAAGAAGAGGCCCGTCGCGACGGGCTCCCATGTCCCAGCGGCGGTCATCCGCACGACATTCCCCGATCCCGGCACTGGCCCTTGGTTCGGCACCGTGCTCATCTGGAGGGCGTAGAGGCGTCCCTGGCCGTCATAGGCGAGGCCGAGAACGGCCGACAATCCGTTCGTGACGACGCTGAGATCACCGGTGGGGGTGACTTTCATGATCTTCGACTTCCCCGTCACGGGGAACGTGTCGAGATTGCTCACAGAGAAATTGCCATCACGGTAGGCAATGACAGTCGGGACGATATGTCCCATAGTCGCCGAGAAGTCAACCACGCGGCTTGCTGCGCCATCCGGCGTCACTTTGATCAGCTCGCCGTGATTCGACTCGATGACGTAGAGGTTGCCGTTGGCCTGGGTCATGCTGTAGAAGTCGCCGTCCGGCTCGAAGTCACCTGCGTCCGGCTTCGCGACGGGATGGGCCTTGACGTAGGCGCTCAGGTCCGTGACGCGCGTCGTGCTTCCATCGGCGTTGACTTTAACGATTTCGTTCGGCACATCGGGGTTGCCATGTGAGCAACCGCCGCCGGAGATGAGCGCATACATCGTCGTGCCGATAAACTCGACATCCGATACGCCGCTCACCGAACTCTGCGCGCCCATCCCGTCCCGCGCGGATGGCAGGCCCTGCGCGACGACGGTGCTCTTGCCGCTCGCGTCGATCTTCGAGATGCGTGCAGTCTTGCCGCCCGTATACGGGCCAACCTCGGGCACCTGATCGCACTGGCCGATTGTCGAGGTCGTGCCGCCCATGCCGGCTTCAGCGACATAGAGCGCGCCATCGGGCCCGAACCGCAGGCCGCGCGGACCATGCAAGCCGGTAGCGAAGACCGAGGAATTTGCGGATGGCGCGGGCGGCGGGCCGGCGCCCGGCCCACCGCCGGCAGGCGGCTGGGCGGCGACGCTGCCGAACGACGCGCAGAGGGCGAGGATGGTGGCAATGGTGACCAACAGACGTGAACCGAGTCGGTATCGAACGGAGTTGCGGGCGCACCCACTATTCATCGTTTCCCCTCTCCTTTTTCCATCTTTCCATCGAAGATACATGACGCCAAATCGTGTGCCATGCCTCCTTTCCGCGCGAACGCGACGCTGCCTAATGCGCGATGACCGGACACAGATCGCATGGTTCGGCGAGGATGCGAGAGAAGTTGCGATACCCGCATTCTATATCTTCCTGATAGGTTGTCAATCAACGAATGGTAATGAACCACATAGATAGTTTTCGCCCCGCTCGCGCCCGGCGCGTTTCGTGTAGAATAGACGGATCGTTGGCCGCATTCCGTCGCGGCGCCCATCTCTCTGATGGTAGCGATGACGTGCGTGATGTGCGAATGAATGTCGAGCGATGAGCGGAGGAAGACGATGCAGGCGACGAGTTCCCAGAATCCGACACCGACATCGGCGACGACGACCGACGCGACCGATCCGGGCGTTAGCGCCGACGCCGACCTCGGGGCGCTCACCCGACTGCGCCTCGGCACAAACAGCGTCAAGGCGCTGATCGTCAACGAGAAGCCGCTCGTCGCACTGTCGGACGGCGCGCTCTACGTCGATCCGCGCTACGCGCGTATCCTGACCTACGTGGTCGCGCGGGACACGGCGTATGTGGTGGGCACGATCGAAGTGAATAGCGTCGACATCGACATCCGGCCGGACGGTATCTTCATCTCGGGCGTCGGCAGAATCGTGGGCGAAACGCTCGAAGAACTGCGTGTGACGATCGACGAGAATGCGCGCGTGCGCATCGAGGCGTATTAAGCAGGAATGACGACAATGACACCATCTTATCCGCCGCCGCCGCCACCGCCCCCGGTTACGATGATGCCGCCGATACCGCGCGCCTCGAGGGGGCGCGTCATGCGGCGCGGCGTCCGCCGGTTCTTCACGAGCGTCGGCACGGCCGTGCGAATCATCTTCAGCGGGCGGCCGATCCTCGTCGGCTGCTTGCTCCTGCTGCTGCCGCTCGCCGGCTGGTTGATGTACGACCGGATGTTCGCCTCGCACTCATCCGCCTCGTCCGGCACGCAAACCGTGGTGCGACTGCCTGAAGTGCCGGTGGTTCAGACCTACATCAAGGCGGTGCAGACGGGCGACGCCGACGCCGCCTGGGGTACGCTGAGCCCGACGGAGAAGGCGCGCCGCGTCTCCCGGAACGAGGGCAAGTCGGTACTGATGCAGGCGTTTCAGCTCGAGCAGCAGTCGAAGATGACCTATTCGGCCGTCCACTACACCGGCAGTTACGATCAAACGTCCAGCGGGAACGTGCTCTACTTCTACGTCGGCGATGTCGGCACCGGCACGCAGACCCGCATCGTGCCCCTGCTCTTCTCCGTTGACAAGAACGGTACGATCGCCGAAGTCGATGATGTCTTGTACAACAACGCGCTCGCCCAGTTGATGGGTGGCCCGTAGCACCAACGACCGCGCTTTGTTCCGGTGGTAACAGACAGAGAGCCTGCCCCCGCCCTGAGAGGCAGGCTCTCTGTCTGTTACGGTTCAATTACACGCGGAGGTGACGTCCTCCATTCGTAGGGACGGTGCTCGAACCGCCCACCGTTACTGTACCGTCGCCTTGACAGATGGCTACGAGCGTTGATAGGGCGGGGAGGGCGGTCCGCGAACCTCCCCTACGACTCGCCGCATCGGCCCTATTGGACTAAGCCACATGAGCCTGCACGGATAGTGGCAATCGGGTAGGCAAGCCACGATGCCCCGTCCTCCGGCGATGTCGATCTTGGGAGCCGCCGCACGACTATCTGATGCCGGTGTCCGCACGGGATGCCGGACCTCAGCATCGTGGCGCCACGCGCAGGAGGAGAAAGGAGCAGCCCGGGAAGGACATCGGCATCGCGGGCAGCGCCACGCTCGTCCGGTCGCTGCTGCGCGACCGGCGATGCGTTTCGCTGTGGGTTCCCGTCTGTATCCACACACCCGATCAACGGTACGCAAGGAGAGCATCATGACCGCTACCTATACCTTCGACGTCTTTTCCACCGTCGACGGCTTCGGCTCCTACAACAGCAGCGGCGACTGGGGCGGCTACTGGGGCAAGCAGGGTCCCGAGTTCCTCGACCGCCGCCTCGCCCAGTACCGCGAGGAGCAGCGGCTGATCCTCGGGGCCAACACCTTCCGGATGTTCATGCGCCACCTCGGCCCAGGCTCGGCGGCATCATCGGTGAGCGACCCGATCAATACCAGGATGAAGCACATGCCGACCACGGTGGTCTCGAGCACGCTGCACGGGCCCCTCGACTGGCCGGACGCGACCCTGGCCAGCGGCGACGCCGTCGGCATCGTCGCCCGCCTCAAGCAGGAGTCCGCGGTGCCGTTGCGCTCGCACGGCAGCCTGTCGTTGAACCGGGCGCTGATGGCCGCCGGTCTGGTCGACCGCGTCCAGCTCACCATCTTCCCGGTGATCAGCGGCCAGACCGGGACGGACCCGATCTTCCAGGGAGCGGCCGACTTCGACCTCGAACTGCTCGAAAGCCGGACGCTCGACGGCCGCACCCAGGAGCTCATCTACCGGCCCACCCTGCATGTCTGAGTCCGTCCATGCACCCCCACGCCGTCAAGCAGCCGTACCTGACCCGGAAGTTCCCGCTGAGCCGGTCGCACAACCGCCGCTCGTTGCCCTTCGAGGTGGGGTGGGGTAAGGCAACGCGATGTTTGACAGCCGTCACTGCCGGTAGGCGTGCAACATCATGTGGCCTAGTCCAGGCCCTATCAGCCCGAATGATGCCTGTAATTGGACTGCATTGGATTACCGCCCAGCCGTCTCCGGCTCCCCGATCCGCGCCCGTACGATCGCCGCGAAGGCGTCAATCGCCGCCCGCTGTCGCTCGCGCGACCATGCCACGTCCGCATCAGTCGGCGCATGATGCGTCTCCGCGAGACGCGTATCGCCGTCATCCGGCGGGTAGGCGGGCGCGCAGATGAAGAGGACGCGCGCCACATCCGGCCCCGCGTTGGCGAAGGCGAGCGTCTGGAGCGGCAAGGTTACGAAGGCGTCGCCGTTTGTCGCATCGAACGGCGTCGCCGTGCCCTGTTCGGCATCCCACGCCGTGACGGTGATTGTGCCCGCCAGGACATAGGTGATCTGCTCCATCGCGCCGTGCAGATGGATCGGGTACGGCTCCGGTCGCGGCGGGATGCGCCCCTCGACGAATGAGAGATGCCTCAGTCCGTGGAGCGCGAAGGGCAGAATCTCGATGCCGTCCGGCGCGGAGAAGGCATGCCCCGCGTCCGCGCGGCTCGCACCGGCGCTCATGGAATGGTGAGGACGACCTTGCCGAACTGCTCCGCCGCGTCTAGCCGCGTGAATGCCGTGCCCACCTCGGCCAGCGGATAGGTCCGGTCGATTACCGGGTGGAGGCTGTGCGCGCGGTAGAGTTCCAGCAGGCCGGTGAAATCGAGTGGGCTGCCCATCGTCGTGCCGAGGATGCTCGCCTGCTTCCAGAAGAGCTCGCGGATATTGATCGTCGGCGTGCCGCCCGTCGTCGTGCTGAAGGTGACGATCCGTCCGCCCGGCTTGACGATCGTGACGCTGCCGGGGAAGGTCTCCTGACCGACACTTTCGAGGACGACATCGACCCCCTCGCCCTCCGTCGCCTCCTGCACCGCCGCCAGCCAGTCGGGCTGCGCGTAGTTGATCGTCGCGGCGGCGCCGAGTTCCTTCGCCCGCTCCAGTTTGGCGTCGCTGCTGCTCGTGACGATGGCGCGCGCCCCTTTCGTCACGGCGATTTGCAGCGCGGCGAGCGCCACCGCTCCGCCGATGCCGTGGATCAGCACGCTCTCGCCCGCTTGCAGCCCCGCCCGATGGACGAGTGCGCGGTAGGCCGTCAGACCGGCGAGCGGCAGTGCCGCCGCTTCCTCCCACGAGAGGTGATCCGGTTTGCGGCGGACGTTTTCGAGCGGCAGCGCGATGTACTGCGCGAAGGTGCCATTGTCCGCGCCGCCAAGCACCTCGAAGCCGGGGCCGGGCGCGCTCTCCTTGTTGCCCCAGCGCATCGAGGGATAGATGAGCACATGATCGCCGACCCCCGCCTCGCGCACGCCGGGGCCGATCGCCTCGACCGTCCCCGCGCCATCGGAGCCGATCACGAAACGGTGTCCCGGCGGCGTGCGACCCCCTTGCAGGAGATAGAGGTCGCGGTGATTGAGCGCCGCCGCGTGAACGCGCACCAGCACCTCTCCCGGCCCCGCTTCCGGCTCCATAATCTCCGTCGGCGCCAGATCGGCCGGCGCGATGGGTGGGGTGATCTGTACCGCGAGCATGTCTGCGCCCTTTCATTGCAACCCAGCAGTCGATTCTATCCACGAGGGTATCACACTCCCGCTCGCGGTGCCCGATGCGTATGGGAGGGACGGCAGGTATGATCGTCGTAGCGACAACACGGCGATTGCGACAGGAAGGGGGCATCGGATGACGGATGAGCGGGCGGTGGAGCACGCAGCCAGTGGGCTGATCGCGGATTTCTCCGGCGAGGCGGCATTCTTCGCCCACAATCTCACAACCGGCGCGACCATCGGCCGCCGGCCCGATGCGGTGATGCCGACGGCGTCCACGATCAAATTACTCGTGCTCGCGGAACTCTACCGGCAACTTGAGGAAGGAAGTCTCCGCCTCGATGACCCGGTGACGATGACCCCGGAGGACCGGCGAGGCGGCTCCGGCATCCTCAAGGACCTGTCACCCGCCCTCGTCGCCACGATCCACGACCACGCGACGCTGATGACGGCGCTCTCGGACAACACCTCGACCGCCGTGCTCGTCCGCCTGCTCGGCCTAGATCGTATGCTCGCCTCAGCGCGCGCCTGGGGCCTGACGGAGACCACCGCGACCTTCACCGGCACGATCCGCGACTACGCGATGAGCACGCCGCGCGACATCGTGCGCTTGCTGACGCTGATCGCGGAAGACGGCATCATTTCCCCGGCGGCGTGCGCCGCGATGCGCGACATCCTCGTCACGCAGCAGTACCACGACCAGATTGCGCGCTATCTCCCCTTCAACCCGTACGCGCGCGAGGGATACGACCATCCGGGGCCGGTGATCGTGCGCAGCAAGAGCGGCTTCGCCGGCAACATGGGTATCCGCGTCGATGCGGGCATCGTCGAGCTACCGGAAGGAATACGCTACACCCTCTGTGTGATGACGGAGGGGAGCCGCGACCATCTCTACCGCCCCGACCATGACGGCACGATCCTCAATGGCCGCATCTCCCGCCTGATCTTCGATGCATGGTGGCCGCCGGGCGTACCGATACCGGAGGAGTAGCGCGCTACGTAGTTGGATGGGGGCGCAGCCCGCGACGCAGTGCGATGGCCGCAACGCCGGTCGCGACACCCATCAATAGGAGGATCACCGCCAGTTGCCACAGCGGAAAGAGGTGCGGCGCGGTGTGCTGGATGAGCAGCCCGAGCACGATCACCGCGACCATCGTCGCGCCCATCGCGACCGTCACAACCATGGCCGGTACGAGCGCGAAGCGCACGATCCGTTCATCCGGCTCGCTGCGCGCGATGGCGACCGCGACGGCGGTGGTACCGGCCCCGATCGCGAGGAGCGCCAAAGCGAAGAATACCAATTGCAGCACGACGGCGAGCGGTGTGAGTGGCGCATCTGTGCCGGGCCGCTGCTTCGTTCCCCACGAACCCCGTGCGAGCGCGGCGTAGCCCGGTAGCACAACGAACGCGAGCACGAGCACGAGCAAGGGACGGCGGACGCGCGCATTACCGCCCGTGATTGCCTGCTTGAGCATCGTGTAGAGCATCGGCAGCCCGCCGACCACGACCGCCAGCAGCGCGACGATGCCGGCGATTTGCGCCGCCACGAACGCCGTGCGAATCTCCGGGTGGAGACGGACGATGCCCAGCCAGTCGGGGAGCGGATCGCGCACCTGCAGTACCGCGAGCCACGCCGCGCCGAAGAGCACGAACGCGCAGAAGATGGCAATTTCGCTGCTGCGGATGCGTCGCGCCATCGTGTTTCTCCCCATCAAGGCCGCTATCGGTGCGACGCGACCACGCGCATCCATTTGCGCCGCGCTTACCGGACAGATAGTATCGGCATCGTCGTCTTTTGTCATATCGCGCGGCAGACAGTAAGGAATTGATGACCGTCGCTACGAGTCCTCTTCTCACGCTCCTCGATGCCGCGCTGGCTGCGCGGGAGGGGCTGCTCGACGCGCGGCATGAGGGGGCGGTGCGGCTCTTCAGCGGCTTCTTCGAGGGCGCGCCCGAACTCGTCGTCGATTGCTACGGCACGATGCTCGTCCTGCACAACTACGCCGATCCGCCTGGCGCAGGCGACGCAACGATCGCGGCGGCGGCGCAATTCTTCATCGAGCGGCTGCCGTGGCTCCAGTCCGTCATCGTCAAACCACGCAACGCGCCGACGCTCCTGGAGCGGAACGGCGTACTGCGGCTCGGCACGGTGCCGGAGACGCGCGCGCGCGAGCATGGCATCTGGTACGCCCTCGACCCGCTCATGCACCGCGACGCGAGCCTCTATCTGGACACGCGCAATCTGCGCGCCTGGGCACGGGAACATCTCGCGGGCGCACACGTCCTCAATACCTTCGCGTACACGGGGAGTATCGGCGTCGCGGCGATGGCGGGCGGGGCGGCGCGCGTCGTGCAGACCGACCTGAAGCGCGAATACCTGAATGTCGCGAAGAGATCGTACG
>JBPCMC010000418.1:0-7627 GCA_051002645.1 Thermomicrobiales bacterium | reverse complement strand
GCAGAGGAAGCGGAGCGGCGTCGGGCCGGTGTTGCGGAACTGGTGCAACTCGTTCGGCGCGGTGTAGCAGGAGTCCCCGGCGCGGAAGGGCACGGCGCCCGCTTCCCCGACGATCTCGCCCTCGCCTTCGAGGATGTAGACTTCGTGCTCCCACGGGTGGAAGTGCGAATGGGCGGCGCAGCCGACCGCCACCTCGAAATGGCGCAGCGCGAAGGTCGGCGCGCCCGTCTCGGCGGTGAAGACCTCTCGTAATGTCACGCCCGCCGTCCCGTACGCTCCCATCGGCTTCGGCGCGACCTCCGTTGTTTTCACGACGCGCATCATTCGCTCCTTTCGTTCGCAAATCTCTGTTCATCGTAACAGAACTCCGTAGAGGCAAGCCTCCGGCTTGCAAAGCCCCGCAAGCCGGAGGCTTGCCTCTACCGACCAATGCGTGCACACCGCGCAAGCCCGAGGCTTGCCTCTACGGGAGCGATGCGGCGAGGTCTTCGGCGATCTCCCTGAACTGCTCCAACGCGGCCTGCAAATCTTCCATGATTTCGGCGGCGATCAGGTCCGGCGCGGGGAGGTTGGCGCTCTCTTCGAGGCTTTCATCGCGCAGCCAGAAGATGTCCAGATTGACCTTATCGCGGGCGATCAGTTCGTCGTAGGTGTAGGCGCGCCAGCGGCCCGCCGGGTTCTCCGCGCTCCAGGTCGGGGTGCGGTCGTGGCGGTTCGCGGGGTTGAAGCGGGTGACGAAGTCGTCGAGGTCCGCGCGAGCCAGTGGCCGCTCCTTCAGCGTGAAGTTCTGGTTCGTGCGCAGGTCGTAGATCCAGAGCGTCTGCGTCCACGGCGTGGGGCTGCCGGGCCTGCGGTCAAAGAAGAGGACATTCGCCTTGACGCCCTGCGCGTAGAAGATGCCGGTCGGCAGCCGCAACAGCGTATGCACGTCGCACTCTTTGAGCAGGTTGCGCCGGACAGTCTCGCCCGCGCCGCCCTCGAAGAGCACATTGTCCGGCACGACGACCGCTGCCTTGCCGTGGGTGGCGAGGATCGTCTTGATATGCTGGACGAAGTTCAGTTGCTTGTTGCTCGTCCCGGTCCAGAAGTCGTCGCGCACGATCGTCTGTGCCTCGCGCCGCGTCTCGCCCTGCTCGTTGACGAAGGTGACGCTCGATTTCTTGCCGAAGGGAGGGTTGGTGAGCACCACGTCGAAGCGGTCGCCGGGGTCGGCGGCGAGGCTGTCGGCGACGTGGATCGGGCTGGTCTGGTTGTTCGTGGCGATGCCGTGCAGATAGAGATTCATCACGCAGAGGCGGGCGGTGTTGTCGACGATCTCCCAGCCGTGCAGCGCCTTGTTTCGCAGGTGCCCCTGCTCGTCGCGGTCGAGGGTATTGTGACCCTTGATGAAATCGTGCGCGGCGAGCAGGAAGCCGCCCGTGCCGCACGCCGGGTCGCAGATCGTCTGGCCGGGTATGGGGCGCACGGCATCCACCATCGCCTGGATGAGCGGGCGGGGCGTGAAGTATTGCCCCGCGCCGCTCTTGGTATCCTGCGCGTTCTTCTCGAGCAACCCCTCGTAGATCGCGCCCTTCACATCGATGTCGAGGCCCGTCCACGTCTCGCCGTTGATCAGTTCGATCAGGCGGCGCAGTTTGGCGGGGTCCTGAATCTTGTTTTGCGCCTTGCGGAAGATAACCGGGATGAGGCCCGCGCCGGTGCCGAGCGACAGGAGGATATGGCGGTACTGGCTCTCCAACGCCTCGCCGTCCTGCACGAGCAGGCTGCGCCAGCCGAGCGCTTCCGCGATTAGCCCGGTGCGTCCGAGCAACTGCTCCTGCTCGTCCGCCATCTTGAGGAAGAGCAGGTAGGTCAACTGCTCGACGTAGTCGCCGTACGACATCCCGTCATCCCGCAGCACGTTACAGTAGTTCCAGAGCCGCTGCACAATCGTCGCACTGTTCGTCGTACTCACGCCTTATGCTCCTCTGCGGTCTCCTGCCACGGCCCGCCCGATGGCCAGTGGCGTGCGAACGGTTGGCCCATCGTGAGCGCCCGTGTCGGTTCCATGAGAAATGGCGTGATCGCCGCGATTACCTCCGCGAGCGTCGCCGTTTCACCCGCGACGTTGCCGCGTTGGAGGAATGCCCGCCACTGCTGCTGTTTCGTCGGGTCATCCGCGAAGACCGTCAGCGCGACGGGCGGTTCCGTCGGTAGCGCGGTGCCGCGCCGGGTGAACGTCGCGGCGATTGCATCGGCGAGTGTCGCGCCAACGAAGGCGAAATCCCGCGCAAGAACCCAGACATCGAAGAAGTCCTTCATCCGGCTATTGATTGCACCGAGTGATACCATCGCCTCCCACTTCTCCGCGACAACAGTCTCGCGCGGGTACGCGCGCAGATGCGGTGCGGGGAGCGGGAGCAGCGTGGGGTAGGTGATGTCATCGGCGAGCGGCGTGATGACGTCGCCGAACGCGATGTCGATCTGGAAGACTGGCCGGGCAGTATGGAGATGTGCGGGGATGCGCACGCAAACCCCACCGTATTCCTCGTCATGGCGGATCGCGCTGACGGTGAGGTTATCAACGAGGAAGACAAGGCCGTCATCGTCATCACCTTCGTCACCGCCTCGCGCGATGTCACGGAACGTTGCGATAATCGTTTCGTCATCGCTCGCGCCGAATCCCGCCAGATCGAGATCGTTCGTCGCCCGATAGGGCTGGTCCACCCATGCCGCGAAGAGCGATGCCCCTTTGAGGACGTACCGATCCCGATACTGGGACCGGGAGAGGCGGTAGAGGAATCGCTCAACGGCATAGCGGTTCAGCAGGAGATCCGTAGCGATCCCTCGTGCTTTCGCGAGCCGTTGGAGTTGCAGGTAGACAGCGCGCCCGCGCTCGCTGCTCATGCGGCAACCGATTCGAGATAGGGGCGCATCACTGCGGCGACCCGATCAACCTTCGCCGCCTGCCAGAGCGCGTCCATCGTCGTGCGCCTGCCCCTCCATGCATCGGCAAGCGCTTCAATTGCCACGTCCAACCCGACGGTATTGCGGTACTTGAAACAATCCGCGACGGTCTTGGCGATGCTGTAGACTCGTATCGTCTCGCCCGAGACAATGTGCTCTTCGATGCCGGTCGTGCGGGCCGTCCCGCTGAAGCGGACGATCCGAAGCGGCGGGTACTCCACATTCGGCAACCATGCTTTGCGATCAATCGCCATCCAGATTGCGTGCGGGAGTTGCGTCGTGAGGCCGTGGAAGCGCAAAGCGGAAAGCAGGCAAATCACACCCGTGGGCACGCGCAGGCACGCCTCGATGAGCGTCACATGCTCGGTGATCGGTGGGGTGTCTACGAGGACATAGACACCCCGTGCGACTCGTTCGAGGGTGCCGCGTTCGGTGAGCCGTTGCAACGCATACGGAGCAATGCCCCGCGCCCGGACGGCGCGCGTAGTGACAAAACCCGTCTGGCGTGCAAGGTCGATGATTGCCTCACTGTTCGTCATTGTGTCCTCATCGCTACAAAACATCGGCACTTATGAAGATATGCCGATGTTTTGTAGCATACTCGCGCCGAGCAGTCAAGAGATTCAGATCGCGCGACGCGCACCACTGCGCCGTGGGAGCGGCGCATGGTCTCGGGTGGCGCGGATGCGGGCGAGCAGGGCGCTGGCCGGTTCGTCCGACGGGTCCTGCGGGACGAGATTGCCCGCGAAGGCTTGGGCGAGGATTGCCTGCCGCAGCCGCTCCGCCCGCGTCAGGCTGTGCGCGATGACGATCTCCTGCTCCTGCACCACCGAGAGCCGCCGCTCGACTTCCGCCATGATACGTTCCTGCTCATTGAGAGGAGGCATGACAACCGCTGTCACCTTGAGTTGATCGAAACTGAGATGTGGACGACCCGCACCATAAATGTATCGCTCATATTGCTTCTGCCCATTCTCCGGGGAAACCATGTACATCGACACGAACGCTGATACTGATGGGTCAACAAGCCGCATGAGCGCGACGCTTTGGCAGACGTAGTGCTCTGGCAATTCAGTCGGCACGCGGCATAGATTCCCCGTGTTGGCTCCGACGATTGTCACCAAGAGATCGCCCGCCTGCACCTGGCTTCGCTCACGGTCGCGATCATCGACAGGCGGATTGACCGATTGGCGGAAGGACAGGTCCAAAAACCCCGGTCGTACATTCTGCGCCATTAGGAACGTACCGGTTCCCTCCCCATAATATTTCGACCAGTCTCGTGAACCACTGGTGATATGCGATGTCAACTGATCCATACTGGCAATAGCCCAGTTTTCAGGCAATTCGGGTAGGCCAGTTGTGTCAGGGGCGGCGGGGTCGTCGTAGCGGGCGGTTGCGGGGTTCTTGCCTTTGGCGCGGAGGTCGGCTTCCCACTTGGCGCGGCGGGCGGTGAGGATGCGGGCGAGGAGGGCGGCGGCGGGTTCGTCGTTGGGGTCCTGGGAGACGAGTGCGCCCTCGCAGGCGGCTTTCAGCACGGCGGCTTTGTACCGTTTCAGGTTCGCCTGCGCCCGCTTCAGCGCCGCGACGCCCGCATCCAGCCGCGTGAACTGCTGCTCGATCTCCGCGACGATGCGCTCTTGTTCGGCAAGCGGCGGGATCGGTATCGGAAACGGGCGTAAGGATGATTTGCTGATCTCCTTAAATGTCGTTCCTGTGGCTCTTTGCTCAAAGTTATCAGCGTTGGCCCATAGGAAGTAAGCGAGATACCAATTGTTAACACCCTCGTGACAGATGAAAGAAGCGAATCCTTGATTTGTCGTCACGTCCGTACCGGCGAGCGCAACATAGCCAATGCTGGCACGCGATGTCATTAGCACTGTTCCTTCTGGGACTAAACGTGCCGAACACTTTCGCAGTGCCTCTACTGTGATTTGCTCCCGCGATGTCGAGAGAGTCGCGATACGGTTCTTTGGAATCTCTGTCGGCGTCAGCCAGACAATCTCGCCGGTGAAATATTCCGGCACCTGTCGTGAGGGAGTTCCTCCGCCTACAAGTTCGGCAATCTCTCCGAGATCCGCCCATGCCCATCCTTCCGGCAGGGCTTCGCCTTCGAAGACTTCGGGTTCTTGCTCTTGCATCTGCTCGAAGATGGAGAGTTGTGCCATCGCGCGCTCCTATTCAATTCCCCGTAGAGGCAAGCCGCCAGGTTGGGGGAGGTGCATCCTCGTCGCGGGTCATACCGGCGGGGTTGCAAGCCGGAGGCTTGCCTCTACGGTATTGCGTTTACGGTATTTCGTTACGCCACCAGTTCCGTGTTCAATTCTTCGAGCAAGATGGGCAGTTCCTTCCCGAAGACCTGCACCGCCTTGATCTGCCCGCCCTTGTCGAAGAAGGGGCTGTCCTCGAAGTCGTCCGGCGCGATGCTCAGGTTGACGCCGATGTAGGCGGCGATCTGGTCCAGCCACCAGCGCTGCTCCGGCGTCCACCGCGCGCCGTTCACCTGCTGACGGTCGAGCCACTGGTCGTACCGCGCCCGCACCGTGTCCGGGTAGGGCACCAACTCGCCCTCCGTCCCCGCCGCGTGCCGCACCAGCGAGACGAGATCAGTCAGCACCCGTTGCGCACCCGCGCCGCGCACCTTGTCCCGTTCGACGCGGGCGAACGCCTGCCAGAGGGCGTCCGGCGTCCAGTTGCGCGGTGGCTGCTTCAACTGCTCCGCGAGGTCGCGCACTTGCCCGTAGGTGACGCGCTTTTGCGCATACGGCTGGCGGTAGAGGATGTCCAGCGCGGCGATGTCGTCCCGGTGCTCCTCAATATAATCACGGAAGGACGCGACGGTCTGCCGCGCCTTCTCGGTGTCGCCCGCGCTGAACCCGGCCTCGCGCACGTCGTCCACGCTCACCGTGTCGAGCGTCTGCTCGTTGCGCCGCTGGATCGTCTTCAGCGCGTCGCGCAATGCGGGCGTGAAGAAGGGGGTCACGGCCTCCGCTTTCAGCCGCTCCTCGGCGTCCGCGATGGCCGCCGCGCCCGGCAGCGCCTCGCCCGTCTCGGCAACTGCCGCCGCCCGGTGTACGTCGGGGTCGATGGCGTCGAGCAGGGCGCGGGCGAGGTCGTGGACGCTCCTGCCGCCGCTCGCCGCGTCGATCACCTCCCGGTCGTGCGCCGTCAGTTCCTTGTCGAGCCGCGCCAGCCGCCCGGCGAGCGAGGAGAGCGTGTCGTCGTCGTCCGCGCCGAAGGCAACCTGTTCGAGGAGCGCGGCGAAGGCGACCGAGCGCTTGCGTTCGAGCGTCTGCGGGTCGCCCTTCTCCTCGTCCACCACGCCGACCGCATCGACGATCACGAAGCGCGTCTTCGCCGTCGCATCGGGCGTGACGGCCTGCAGGTCGGTCGCGTTGATGACGCGCGTGCCGCGCCCGAGCATCTGCTCGAAGAGGACGCGCGACTTGACGGAGCGCATGAAGAGCAGCACCTCCAGCGGCTTGATGTCCGTGCCGGTGGCGATCATGTCCACCGTCACGGCGATGCGCGGGTTGAACTGGTTGCGGAACTGCGCGATGAGGTCCTCCGGCTTGACCCCCGAGACGCGGTAGGTGATCTTCTGGCAGAAGTCGTTGCCCTTGCCGAACTCCTGCCGCGCGATGCGGACGATTTCTTCCGCGTGGTCGTCGTCCTTCGCGAAGATCAGCGTCTTCGGCACGTACTCCCGGCCGGGGAAGATGTCGGTGAAGAGACGGTCGCGGTAGGTGCGGATCACGGTGCGGATCTGGCTCTCGGAGACGACCGCGCGGTCGAGGTCCTTCGCGGCGTAGGTGTACTCGTCGTCCAGTTGCTGCCAGCGCACAGCGCGCGTCTGCCGGTCCCGCTTGCCGACGACCTCACCCGTCTCGACGGTGCTGCCGCCCTCGGTGATCGCGGTGCGGATGCGGTAGACCTGGCCGTCCACATTGACGCCGTCGATCACCGCGCGCTGCCGCTGGTACTCCATCACGAGATTCTGGTGGAAGAAGCCGAAGGTCTGCTTGGCGGGCGTCGCGGTCAGGCCGATGATGTGGGCATCGAAGTACTCCAATACCTGCCGCCAGAGGTTGTAGATCGAGCGGTGGCACTCGTCCACGACGATGCAATCGAAGAACTCGGGCGGCAGGGTCGGCTCGTACCGCACCTCCTTCTCCGGCAGGTGATCGAACGCCGCGCTCCGATCCCCAGCGAAGGCCGAGCGTTCCTCCTCGTCGGGATCGAGTTCCTGATGCGTGAGCATCGCGAATAGCCGCTGGATGGTCGTGATGCAGACCTTATTGACGGGGTCGAGCGTGTTCGTCGTTAGGCGCTGGACATTGTACAACTCGGTGAACTTGCGTCCGTCGTCCGGGGTGGCGAACTGCTGGAACTCGTTGAGCGTCTGCCGCCCGAGGTTGCTGCGGTCGACGAGGAAGAGGACGCGCCGCGCCCCGCCGTGCGCGATCAGGCGGTAGACGGCGTTGATCGCGGTGAAGGTCTTGCCGCTGCCCGTCGCCATCTGGATGAGCGCGCGAGGGCGATCCTCGGCCAGCGACACTTCCAGATTGTTGATCGCCTCGATCTGCGCCGGCCAGAGGGCGTCTGGGATGAGCGGCGGCAGCGTGCGGAGGCGGGCGCGGAGCGTCGTCGGCTCGCACGCCCATGCTTTCAGCGTCTCGGGCTG
>JBPCMC010000417.1:0-33527 GCA_051002645.1 Thermomicrobiales bacterium | reverse complement strand
ATCTTCCCGCCGCACGGCAAGATGATCGAATACTTCGACTCACTCCGCCACGCGCAACGCCTCGACGCGCGCACGATCATCCCCGGTCACGGCCCGATCATGACCCAGCCGCCGGACATCTTCGCGCAGTACATCGAGCGTCGCACGACGCGCGAGGAGGAGATATACGCTGCCGTCGCCGCAGGCCCGGCGACAATCGAGGCGATGCTCCCCGGCCTCTATCCCGACGTGCTGCCCCATTTCCGCCGCGCCGCCGCCGCCACCATCCTCGCCCATCTGGAAAAGATGCGCACAGAAGGCCGCGTCGCGCCCGAATCCGATGACCTCACGGAAACCCGCTGGCGCGTGGCCGGATAGCCCCCACCCCCGGCCCCTACCCCCGCAAGCGGGGGAGGGGAGCTTAATCTGGCGAAGTAGCGACATACCCATCGCGACAAACGCAACAAGCGACACACCCCTCTCCCGCGTGGGGGGGGAGGGCCCGGGGGTGGGGGCTTTCTACAGCGTCGCGATGGCACGCGCAACGAAAGGGCGGTCGAGTGCGAACGGGTTGGTTGCCAGCGGGAGTGCGCCGGTGAGCATGTCGATGAGCAGGCGGCTACCCGCCGGGCTGCCCATCACGCCGTGGCCGCTGTAGCCGGTATTCACCCAGAGACCGGCCACCGGCGTCGGGCCGAGCAGGGGACGGTGATCGGGCGTCATCGTGTACTGGCCCGCCTGGATGAGCCACGGGGCACGGTTGCGCTCCCAGACGGAACGCCAAAAGGGTGCAGTCCGCGCCGCCGCGACGGGACTGTCCGGGTCGAGCAACCGAAAGGCGAAGCGGTGGTCAGTGGGCACGTCTTCTTGCGGCGCGGTGGGCGATGTCTCCGGGTCGGCGAAGAGCAGATACGCGCCGCGTAGGGCAGGTCGCCAGTGAACGCCCGTCTCCTCATCGATCGTCATCGGCGCGCCGGGCGGCACCTCAGGCAAGTCCGGGAGGATCACCTTCTGGCGGCGCACGGTGGCAATCGGCAACCGCACACCCGCTACGTCCGCGAGCAAGCCGGAGAGCGGGCCGCAGGCGATCGCCGCCACCTCGGTCGCGACCGTACCGCGCGTCGTCTCCACACCCGTCAGCCGCCCGCCGTCGATGCGGAAGCCCGTTACGCCGCAGTTGACGGCGACGGGCACGCCCGACCCGGCGGCGAATCCCATCGTTATCTGTTTGGGATCGAGGAAGCCATCTCCCTGCCGGAAGCGCGCCTGTACGACGTTCTCCGCGACATACGGGAAGCGGTAGCGCACCTCGTCGCCGTCGAGCAGTTCGATATCGTCCTGACCCCAGCCATGTTGCATCGCGACGAGCGCCCGCTGCCGCGCGGCGGTCTCCGCCTCGGTCGCCAGCCAGAGATAGCCCTGCTGCCGGATCATCGGGTCGTATGCAGTCTGCCCGGTGACGGCGGCGAAGTCGAGGAAGAGCGCGACCGACTCACGGACTAACGCCAACTCCTCCATGTTATCGAACTGGAGCCGGAAGCCTCCTGTCGCCGCCGCCGTTGTCAGCGTCGAGAGGGCCGGTCGCCGTTCGAGCAGCAGCGGCCGCAACCCCGCCCGCGCCGCGAAGAACGCCGTCGCTGCCCCAACAATCCCCCCGCCGATGATGACGAGATCGGCGGTCGGAGGAAGATCAGAGATATAGTTCACTGCCTCACTCATTGCTCATTGCTCGTTGCTCATTGCTTCGTACGTCGCATCCTCCTCAAATGGGTAGAGCGGGCGGCGACGATGGTGATAGGTGAAGGAGGAGAGGTCGGACGAGGTGACGCCGGGCGTGTTGACGAAGATGATCTCGGCAGCGATCGGGGCATAGGCGGCGAGCGGTGAGTTGACGCCCTTGGCGACGATCACCTGCTTCTTCTCCGGCCAGACGCCGACCGAGTACATCTGCTCGATGCTCGTGTTGCCGATCCGATTGCTCGTCAGCACAATCGTGTGGTCATCGGTCGTTTCGAGCACAACGGTCGTGCCGCCATCGAAGAAGCGCCAGCCGCCGTGCGTCGGGCGCGGGTCCTCGAACTTGCCGTCTGCGATCACGCGCACGCGCCCGGTGACGGTGACAGGCGTGCCGTGCATGTCGTCCGACTTACCGCCGACCGCGAGCGTCACCGTCGCGCCGACGCCGGACGCGACGCAGGAGGCGACCGCCCCTGGGTCGTACAGTGTCTGCAAATAGCCACGCACGCCGAGACGTTGCGCCGCTTCGAGCAGGATGGTCGAATCCGCCGCGCTGCCGCCGCCGATGTTGTCGCCCACGTCGAGCAGCAACACTGGGCCTTGCGGCGCGGCCATCGCGTGCCGCAGCGCCTCGTCCGCCGACGGCGTATCGCCGACGAACTCCGCCCGCCGCTCCCAGGCGCGCCGCGCCAGCCATTGCGCCGCCTCGCGCGCGGCGGCTGGGTCGCCGTCATGGACGGCGATAAACGACATGCCCATCTCCGGCACATCGGCGTAGGGGAAGCCCATCACGCCGCTGGCGCTGAGCATCCCCGGCCACTGCATGACCGCCTCGACATCCGCCATCATGCCAAGCATCGGCTCCGCGCCGGTGAATTGCTTGACGATGTTGACGACCAGCGGCGGCGTCTCGATCGCGGAGACCGGGTGTATCTCCCCACGCACCGCCCGCACGATCAGTTCGGCGCACTCCCGCGCCCGGATGCGCGCGTCGAGATGCGGATTGGTGCGATAGAGGTTCGTCACCGTCATGCTCTCCACCAACAACGGTGTCAGGTTGCCGTGCAGGTCCATCGAGACGCCAATCGGCATGTCGGGACCGACGAGCGCCCGCACCCGCCGCGCGAACTCGCCGTCCGCGTCGGAGTAGTGCTCCGAAACCGCCGCGCCGTGCAGGACAAGTAAGATGCCGTCCCACGGGCCGTTGTCCGTGAGCAGTTGCAGACATTCCGCGCTGATCCGCTCGAAGGCATCGGCGCTGATCGTGCCGAGCGGCCCGGTCGTCGTGAAGTAGAGCGGCACCACCTCGACGCCTGGTTCCTTGCCGACCTCGAGATAGCCGGTGATCGTCGATTGCGCCTCCGCGTGCTCGCGGACGAGGTCATTGCCGCGCAGGATGCCGTTCCGCTCGAACTGCCCGTAATCCGTCGGCGTCCGCGAGAAGGTGTTCGTCTCATGGTAAAACCCGAGCAACGCCAGCCGCATCTCTCCCTCCCATCACAAGGTATTTGAACCACAGAGACACAGAGAACACAGAGAGGGGATGAGAAGATAGACTCTCTTTTCTTTGTATCTCCTCTGTGTTCTCTGTGTCTCTGTGGTTAGCCGTTCATCATTTCTTCGGTGTGTCGCCCAGTGGCGAGGGCGCGTACCTGCTGGACGGCCTGGGTCATTGCACTCAGGTAGACGGCCATTTCGGTGCTGTAGGAGATGACATTGAAGCCCGTCTCCAGCCACTCCTGCGCCTGCTCGATGCTGCCGGGCTGGATGCCCGCGCCGAGGTTATGTTGGTTGCAGACGGCGATCACGCGCTTCAGGTTGTCGCGGAACCGCTCGTCGTGGAACCGGCCGGGGATGCCCATGCTCTGCGACAAGTCGTAGTGGCCGACCCAGAGCACATCGACGCCAGTCGTGGTCGCGATCGCTTCGAGGTTCTCGATGCCGTCGACGCTCTCAATCTGGCACATCACGGTCGTGTTCGCGTTGGAATACTCCAGGAACTCTGCCGGGTTGACGCCGCGATAGCCGGTCAGCGCGCCGCCGAGGCCGATGCCGCGCTTGCCGAGCGGGGCGTACTTCACCGCGTCCACGATGGCACGCGCCTCGGCGGCATTCTTGACGTTCGGCACCATCACGCCGAGCGCGCCCGCGTCCATCGTGCGGGCGAGGAGGTGGTAGGCGATCTCGGTGACGCGCACGAAAGGGGCAATCGTCGTCGCGCTGAACCAGGCAATGAGGTCCGCGACCTGCGCGCTCGAAAACGCGGCGTGTTCGGTGTCGATGATCGCGAAATCGAGGTCGCAGGCGTCCATCATCCGCGCCATCCCCCGGCTGCCGGACTCCCAGAGCATCTGACCGACCGGCACCCTGCCCTCGGAGCGCACCTGATTGAAACGGTTCGGCTTCATTCTTTCGTCTCCCATCGTTGGCGCAAGGACGCCAGTTTCGCCTGCATCACCGGGCGCTCCGCCGCGTCCTTGTTGACGGTATATTGCGGCACCATACCTCGGAGGACGGTCAGGACGTTGTAGCACGCGATCCCGCTGTTGTCGCGCGCCATCTGATCCGTCCAGGCGATGGCGTGCGGCGCGAGGATGACATTGTCCATCGTCGCGAGCGGGTTCGGCAGTGGTAGCGGCTCCTCCTCGAAAACATCGAGCGCCGCCCCGGCGATCCAGTCTTCTTGCAAGGCGCGGATCAGGGCCACCTGATCGATGATCGGGCCGCGCGCCGTGTTGACGAGGAAGGCGGTCGGCTTCATGCGCCGCAACTGCGCCTCGCCGATCAGGTGGAAGGTCTGCTCGGTGAGCGGGCAGTTGATGCAGACGAAATCGGACTCACTGAGGAGCGTGTCGAGGTCCACCAGTTCGACGCCGAGCGCGGAAGCCTGCTCCGGCGAGACGAATGGGTCCGCCGCGAGCGTCCTGCCGAGGTCGAACGGCTTGACGAGCCGGAGGAAGTCCGTGCCGATGTTGCCGACGCCGACCGTGCCGAGCGTCCGCCCCGCCAGCGCGACACCCATCGTCTGCGGAATCCGCTCCCACGCGCCGGTGCGGACGATACGATCCTTCGCAGGGATACGCTTCGTGATGGCGAGCAGGAGGGCCATGATCCCCTCCGCCACCGGGCGGCGCACGCCGGGTGGGGTGATGCAGACCAAAACGCCATGCTCCGTCGCCGCCGGGATGTCGATCGTGTCGTACCCCACGCCCCAGCGCGCGATCACCGCCAGCCGGTCGGCGTGCCGCAGCGTCTCCGCCGGGTAGCGCACGCCGAGGCTGACGATGCCGTCGTAGTTGGCGATCGTCTCCGGCGCGACGACGCGCGTCTCCTGCGGGAAATACTCCCACTCCAGCCACGGCAGCGGGTCGAAAATCTCGCGCAGCGTCGGCTCCAGCAGCCCCGCCGCCCGCGTCGTGAAGTCGGCAGATACGCCGACACGGAACTTTCCCGCCACGCGTCCCCTCCCCCTTCGTTCCCTTCCTGCGTCATTGACCCGCCTATCCTATCGCATGACGCGCAATTGTGGCAGGGAAAGCGCCGATTCGTAAAACCGCCAAGACGCCAAGGACGCCAAGAGGGGAGAAGAGAAAAGGCCGTTCTCCTTCGCATTTCTTGGCGTCCTTGGCGTCCTTGGCGTCTTGGCGGTTCATATTTGCTGGCTCTTCGCCACGGACCTCAAACCCAGCCCGTGTATAATCGCCCTGCGGAGCAATGACAGGGAATGGGAAGGACGGTGGGCATGGCACAGATGGATTTTGGTGTCGGCGTGCATCCGACGCCGCGCGGCGGCACAGTGCCGGCGATGCAGGCGATGAATGAGCGGCTGCTCGCCGCCGCCACCGAGCACGATCTCTCCTGCTGGGTGATCGACCATTTCCAGTTCGACGCGCAACCCGTCTTCGAGTGCTACGCCTTCCTCGCCTACCGCGCGGGGAAATATCCCGGCCTACGCTGGGGCAATCTGGTGCTCGGGCAGGGGTACCGGAACCCGGCATTAACGGCGAAGATCGCCGCCTCGCTCCAGTTCCTCACCGGCGGGCGCTACATTCTCGGCATCGGCGCAGGCTGGAAGGAAGACGAGTACCGCGCCTACGGCTACGACTTCCCCCCGGCCCGCGTGCGCATCGGCCAACTGGAAGACGCCGTGCAGATCTGCAAACTGCTCTGGACGGGCGGCCCCGTCTCCTATACGGGCGAGTATTACCAGATTCAGGATGCCTACTGCATGCCTGCACCGGAACCGCCCCCGCCGATCATGATCGGCGGCGCGGGCGAGCAGCGCACCCTCCGCGTCGTCGCGCAATACGCCGATTGGTGGAACGCCGACTACTACTCTCCCGACGAGTACGCCCGCAAACTCGCCATCCTCCGCGAGCACTGCCGCGCCGTTGGCCGCGCCGAGGACGCCGTCGTGCCGACCTGCTACATGGGCGTCAGCGTCTCGCACGACCCATCCAAACTGATCCGCCGCCCGCCCGTGATGGGGCGACCGGATATGTATGTGATCAGCGGCAACTCGGACGAGGTAACGGAGCAAATCGAGGCGTTCGCCCGCATCGGCGTCAAGCACATGCAGATCAACTTCCTCGACTTCCCCCGCACCGACGGCCTCGACCTCTTCCTCGCCGCTGTCCTCCCCCGCTTCACCCGCGTCGGCACATAGGGAAGAAGCCGGGAGAACCGCAGAGACGCAGAGGACGCAGAGAGCGCGGAGGAGGGACGAGAAACAGAAGAAATCACTCATTGCATTTCTCTGCGTTCCTCTGTGCCCTCTGCGTCTCTGCGGTTCAATCGGTTTCAATGAAAGGAGCAACGAGATGTGCGCATTGCAGACAAGAGAGCGGACGGCGGAGTTGGTACGGCGGGCGGCGCGGGTGCTGCCGGGGGCGAGCCTCGGATCGTTCCAGTTGCCGCTCGATGAGACGGTGGTGATCGCGGAGGGGCGCGGGCCGCGATTGTGGGACGTGGACGGCAACGAGTATATCGACTATGTGCTCGGCTCCGGGCCGATGCTGCTCGGCCACGCGCACCCGGCGGTCGTCGAGGCGGTGCAGCGGCAGGCGGCGAAAGGGTCGACCTTCTACAGCCTCAATGAGCCGGTGATCGCGCTCTCCGAGGCGATTGTCGATGCGGTGCCGTGCGCGGAGGCGATCAAGTATGTCTCGACGGGCACGGAGGCGACCTTCCACGCACTGCGCATCGCCCGCGCGGCAACCGGCAAGCAGCATATTCTCAAGTTCGAGGGCGGCTTCCACGGCGTCCACGACTATGCCCTCGTCAGCGCCTTCGGTATGGACGCGACCGGCGAGCGGCGGCGCGTCGTCGATTCCGCCGGTATCCCGCAGGCGGCGTCCAGCACCGTCATCGTCGCGCCGTACAACGACCCGGAGACAGTGCGCGAGGTGATCGCGGCGCACGCGGAGACGCTCGCGGCGGTCATCATGGAGCCGATGCAGCGGGCAATCACTCCGATCCCCGGCTTCCTCGAAGCGGTGCGGGAGGCGACGCAGGAGCATGGCGTCCTACTGATCTTCGATGAGGTCGTGACCGGTTTCCGCCTCGCCTATGGCGGCGCGCAGGAATATTTCGGTGTCGTACCGGACCTCGCGACCTACGCAAAGGCGATTGGCGGTGGCTACCCGCTCGCGGCGGTCGTCGGGCGGCGCGATCTGCTCGCCCTCACCGACCCGCAGCAGCGTAGCAACGGGCCACACGCCGTCCTCGGCGGCACGTTGAGCGGCAACCCCGTCGCCGCCTCCGCCGGGCTAGCGACGCTCGCCGAACTGAAGAAACCCGGCGTCCACGAACGGTTATTCGCGACCGGGAACCGGCTGCGCAAGGGCATCGTCGCGATCGGGCGCGATCTCGGCATCCCGCTGCAAGTGCCGGGGGTCGGCGCGGTCTTCCAGGTCTTCTTCACGGATCACTCCATCCGCCGTCACGAGGATACCCTCGGCGCGGACAGCGCCGTCGCCTACCGCTTCGCGATCGAGTTGCTGCATCGCGGCATCTACCATGCGCCCAACACGAAATTCTACCTCTCGACCGTGCATACTGACGCCGATGTGGATCAGACACTGGTCGCCGTAAAGGAGGCACTTCAGGCCGTGCGCGAGTAAGCGTCCCCCACCCCCGTCCCTCCGCCCGCAAGCGGGAGAGGGGAGCTTGAGATAGAACTCCGGACTGTCTATGAACATGCCCACCACGAGCGAGTCACCCTCCCCCGCAGGGCCATGTGGTCTACGTCGTCTCAGCACGCGCCCAGATCGCCCGCGCGAGCGCATCGAGGACTGACCGGAGCGCCTGCGCGGTTGCCGGGTCCGTTATCGTGCCACCGGCATCCATCTTCATGCGGACGAGCGGCACGGTCAGCGCGCACCCCTCCGGGACGACGGCATTCAGCGCCGTCAACGTCAAAAGCAGCGAAGTGTGCGCCCGCTCCCCGCCCGTCGGGTATGGGGAGGCGCTGAGCGCCGCAGTCGGCTTGTTGACGAACTCGCCCGACGAGACCGTCCAGTCCAGCGCATTCTTCAGGGAACCCGGCATGCCGTAGGCGTACTCCGGCGTGCAGATGAGCACGCTGTCGGCTGCCTGAAGCTGCCCGCGCAGATCGGCGACGGCTGCGGGCGCATCGTCACCATCGCGGTCGGGGCTGAAATGGGGCAGGCTGCCCAGCCCGTCGTAGAGCGTGACCTGCATATCCTCGGGAGCCAGCGCCGCAATCGCGCGCACGAAGGTCGTGATCGTTCCCTTTTCATTCAGGCTCCCGGAAATCGCGAGAATGCGCATTGGTTCATACTCTTTCACGGTCATCATGGCGGTCGCGGTTCGGTCCTCCGCTATCGTATCGCAGAACGACGCGCGGCGTTATCATCAGTCTATTCGGTGGCGGCAGGCATCCCCGCCGCCACCCCAAGAGCACGAGGAGGTGAATGGTGACGGGAACGATGCATAATCTGGCCGCGCATCAGCAGCGGTTCGCGCGGGCGGACGCGGTGCTCGCGGGCGGCGTTTCGGCGACGCTGCGCATCAACATGGCGATCGGTCACCCGGTCTATATGGAGCGGGCGGACGGCCCCTACCTGTACGACGCGGATGGGCAGCGGTTCATCGACTTCAACCTCGGCAACGGCGCGGCGCTGCTCGGCCACCGCCATCCGGCGGTGCAGGCGGCGATGATCGAGGCGGTGGAGCGCGGCCTGCTCACCGGCAGCGAGACCGAGGAGCACGCCCAACTGGCGGAAGTGCTCGCCGTCTGCATCCCGAGCGCGGAACGCTCCCGCTTCTCCACCGCCGGGACGGAAGCGCCGATGCTCGCCGTCCGCGTTGCCCGCGCTTACACCGGCCGCCCGCGCATCCTCAAGTTCGAGGGGCATTTCCACGGCCTCTATGACGCCTTCATGTACAATCAGAAGGTCTCGCTCGCCACGCCGGACGCGCCGCCGACCGCTGAATCCGCCGGGATGATCGGCAGCCCGGACGATACCCTCGTCCTGCCGTGGAACGACGCCGACCGCTTCGTGGAGACCATCGAGCGCGAGGGCGCGACGATCGCCGCCGTGATCTGCGAGCCGATCAACTACAACGCGGGCTGCATCCCGCCCGCGCCCGGCTTCCTGCAACTCTTGCGCGACGTGACGCGGGCGCACGGTATCGTGCTGATCTTCGACGAGGTGCTCTCCGGCTTCCGCACCGGCGTCGGCGGCGCGCAGGCGTACTACGGGGTGACACCGGACATGACGACGCTCGCCAAGGCGCTCGCGAACGGCGCGCCGATCAGCGCGACCGTCGGCAGCGCGGCGGTGATGGGCGCAATCCGGCCCGGCGGCGCGGTGCATAGCGGCACATACTCCGGCAATCTCTTCGGCGTCCTCGCCTCGCTGGCGACGCTCGGTGTGCTCAGAGAGCCCGCGACGTACGAAACGCTGAACGCCAACGCCAATTGGTTCTACCGCGAACTGCAAGACGTTTTCGACCGTGCCGGCTTACCCGCCCGCGTGCAGGGCATCGGCGCGCGCTTCGGCCTCTTCTTCGGCGTCGATCCGACCGTGCCGATTGTCACGTACGCGCAGGCGGCCGCCCACGACAGCGCGCTCGCCAGCCGCTTCATCGGCGCTGCCATCGCGCACGGCGTCTATATCCACGGCTACGCCGCCGCCTACGCGCCGGGCCATGCCGGTATTTCTCTCGCGCACACGCGAGCAGTCCTCTCCGATGCGCTGGAACGATTGGAGGCGGCGGCAGGGGAAGTAGTCAGTAGTCAGTAGTCAGTAGCCAGCGAATCCGCGGGCCGTCATCACGCACGATTCATCGCCCCGCACTGACTACTGACTACTGACCACTCGTATTGCATCAAGTCGACATAACACGTAGACTCCGTGGGATAGCGGAATCGCGCGGGAACGTGGTAGGCTGTAGCGGGAGCGAATGCAGCGGTCGTAAGAGGATTGCATCAGCCGCAATGCGGTGCGGATTCCGGCGCGATCGGCAGCGGCGATAGTGGGGAGCGCATCATCGCCGGATGGGGAGAGGGAAGCGATGGCAGAACCGGAACGGAAATGCAGCACCTGCAAGTTTTACGAGCCCGCGCCCATCTGGCGCAAAGGCTGGTGCCGCAACCCCCTCTTGTATGCGCCCCAGCAATCGCACCTCGTCGCGGAAGACGATCTTGACTGCTCGCGCGGCCTCAGTGACTACTGGGAAGGCGCGGACGGCACTGGCCCGAACGCAGGAGTAAATCTCGCTATGAGCAGCGGACGCGATCCCTTCGGACGAAATCCTGACCGGGGCGAGCGGGCGAACCCCGAGCCGCCGAGCGATCAGTGGACTAACAATCAATACGGCTACGGCAATGGCCGGAGCGCCCCGCCGCCCGACGACGATGACGGCTACGCCCCCCACGAGTCCGCGCCGCCCGCGCCCACCGGCAATCCGCGCTACGCGGGGAGCGCCGGTGGCGACGAGGGTGTCCGCAACCCGTGGGACAATGCACAGCCCGGATACGGCGCGCCGCCCGCACCGGCGGAGGGCGATCCGCATTACGGAACTGACTACGGCTACGTCGCTCCCCCGCCGGAGCAGGAACAGCACCCCTGGCAGAATCCGCCGCCCGCCGACTACGGGCAGCCCCCACCCGACCCAGCGGGGTATGGACAGGGCGGCTACGGACAGGGTGGCTATGGTCAAGGCGAGTACGGACAAGGACCGCAGCAAGGGTATGGTCAGGGCGGCGGGTACGGCCAGGACCAGTACGGCGGCTATGGTCAGGGCGGCTACCCGCCGCAACCCCCGAACGAGCCGCCGGGCGTCACCGGCTCCGGGCCGCGCCGGGTCGTCCCCCAGACCGCTGCGGTAGGCAAGGAACGCTCCCTCGCGTACTACACCGAAGAACGATATTGGACTGACTACGCCAAGCTCGTCATCCCCGTCGTCGTGGTGATCGCGCTCCTGGTGGGCGCATGGTTCATCGGCACCGGCAAGCTCCGGGGCGGTGACAGCGCCACATCGACGCCGGGTAGCAGCGGCAGCACCGCCGCCGCCGCCAGCATAACGACCGGCACGCGCGCCGCCGGGAGCGTCGCGAGTGGTACGCGCGGCGCCGGTACGCCAGCGGCGAGCACGGCTGCGGGCGTCATCACCCCGAGTGGCGTTGCGGGCATTTCACAGGCGACCTTACCCGCCGGCTCACGCCCTCCCGGCACACCGGCGGCGAGCACGGGTGGTACGCCAGGCGCCGCGCAAGGCACCTTGCCGATTAAGCGATTCACGATCACCAATACTGGCGGTGTGGGCGTCAACATGCGCGACAAGCCGGACGTTGGCGGCAAACTCGTCCAGACGGTGGACGAAGGGACGGAAGTGCAGGCGACCGGCCCGGCAGTGGACGGCACCTCCGGCGGCACCTGGTATCCGGTCCAGGTCGGCGACAAGAGCGGCTATATCCGCTCCGACTTCCTCAAGGCAGTCGGCCCGTAGCGCGGGCCGACTGGTCCGGCAATCATCATTCATTCAGGGAGGGGAGCGCACGACTGTGCGCCCCTCTTTTGTGAGCAAGCCTATCAGCAGGCAGAATCGTCGTTATGGGCTGCTGGCGACATCGACAGCGAGGTGGGCGAGGTCGGCGAAGAGGGCCCAGGCGGCGTCGATGTCCGCGACATCGGGCTCGAAGATGGCGATCATGATGGTCGCGCCGTGGCTGAGATCGAGACGGACGACATCGTTCTCCACGCCGTCGTACCAGCCGCGCTTCTCGTAGAGCGCGGCGCCTGTGTCGGGCAAAGCGTCGCGCACGCTGCCGGGCGCTTGCGAGCGACCAAGTAGATCGCGGATGCGCGCCGGATCGCCGACCTCGCCAGACAGCAAGGCGTCCATCAGCCG
This sequence comes from Thermomicrobiales bacterium, assembly GCA_051002645.1. Lineage (GTDB taxonomy): Bacteria > Chloroflexota > Chloroflexia > Thermomicrobiales > JALYUS01 > JALYUS01. The sequence continues at coordinate 21,431 of JBPCMC010000417.1, read as the reverse complement.
CAGGGATTCGCGCGGCGTGAGGTAATTGTCGTCGTCATCGTCGCCGTACGCCACATCGAAGTGCGAGCCGATGTAGGACTGCGTCATGCCGAGGTGTTGCATCACGACATTGATCTGCGCGCGACCGACGAGGTCGATCAATTGGTTCGCGGCGTCGTTGTCCGAGTCGACGATCATCTGCTCTTCGAGGTCGTCCACGTCCGCGTCGCGCTGGAGGATGCCGCGCGCGATACCGTCCTCGACGGCGGCGAGGATCGCCAGTTTCATCACCGAGGCGGCAGGATACCGCTCCGCGCCGTGAAGCGAGACGGCGAGCGTGCCGCGCGGCGTCGTGTAGGTGATCGCCACGCCGATGCCGTCCTCCACCTGCATCAGTCGCAGGACCAAATCTGCCAGCAGCGCGCCGCCAATGCCGCCGTCCGGTATCAGCTGGGCAGCCGTCGCTGCATCGCCAGCATCAGTCGCGCTGACCACATTCGCCGCTGGATCCCAGACGAGCACGCGCCGCGTGAACGGTTGCACGAGGCGGTAGCCGCCCGTCGCCGCGATCCAGACCGGCTCGCGCAGCGGCATCCCGGTACGGGCAAGCTCGGTCGCTTGCCGGGCGATCGCGTCCGGCGCAGGCGAGATAGGCGGCGTGGACGAGTCGGATGCGACAAGCGGGGCGAAGGGGAGCGGTACATGATAGCCGTCGATTATCCGCGCCTCCGGCATGGCGCGTGCCGCCGATAGCGCGTCCGACGGCAATGGCGAGAGCGAGCCGCCCGCGTCCAGGAGCGCGGGAATGCCGTCCCTGCTGGCTTGCGGCGCTGCCGTGGCGAGCAATCGATAGGTAATATCGCTATCGGGGAGGAGTGGCACGGTAATCTGGCGTTCGAGCAGCGACGCGACGAGTGGCGACGCGGTCGCCGCGTCGGGCTGACCCGCCGACAGGAAAAGTACGAAGCCCGCGAAGTGGAACGTCATCCCGCTCCCATCGGTCGTGATGCTCCGCAACACCCCCGGCCCCGGCGCGTCACGCACATGGAGCACCGCATCAAGGAAGGGGAAGAGCGCCGGACTGAGGTCGCCCGCATCGACGAATCCGGGGGCTGGGTCGGCTTGGGCGCGCGTCGGCACGGCAAGCGCGAACAATGACCCGAGCATGGCAACGACCAGCAGATATCGCCCTCGTGCTGTCGTCCGCGATGACATCTGGTCTGGTCCGATCCGCGCGATCGTGATGGAATTGAGCGCCTACATCTCAGTATAACAGACACGCCGCGAAGCAGTTTCGCACGAGGACATTTCGCCTATCGCTTTGCAGCAGTCACGGATCGCGCTCACGGCGAGAGGCGGTCGATCAGCCACGCGCCATTCGGTTGGTGGCGATAGCGCAGGCGGTCGTGCAGGCGGCTGGTGCGGCCCTGCCAGAACTCCATCGCCGCCGGAATGACCCGGTACCCACCCCAGTAGGGCGGCAGCGGGATATCGCCCTCCCCGTACTCGTCGGTCAGGGCCGCGAGGCGGGTCTCCAACTCGTCCCGACCGTTCAGCACGCTGCTCTGCCGCGAGACCCACGCGCCCAGACGGCTGCCGCGCGGCCGGGATTGGAAGTAGGCGTCCGATTCATCGGCGGAGACCCGCTCGACCGCGCCGGTCACGCGCACCTGCCGGTGCAGCTCGACCCAATGGAAGACGAGTGCGGCGACAGGGTTCTCCGCCAGTTCCCGCCCTTTCTGGCTTTCGTAGTTCGTGTAGAAGACGAAGCCACGCGCGTCGAACCCCTTAAGCAGCACCATCCGCGCCGATGGCACGCCGTCGCGCGTCGCCGTCGCGACGGTCATCGCGTTCGGCTCGGTGATCTCCCCAGCGAGCGCCTGCTCGAACCAGCGCGTGAACTGCACGATTGGATCCGCGTCCACATCGCTTTCGCTGAGGCTCATCAGGGCATAATCGCGGCGGAGCGCAGCGACCGTCCGTCCGACATCCGAAGCATCGCTCATCGTGCCTTCCCACTCCCCGTCTCATCGTGCGAATCCGCGCGTCCCGCTTCATACTACCGCATTCTCCCCAGGCCGGATGCGCCATCAGTGGCTTCATAAGGTATGCTCTTATGCAACACGCGCCGACGATTGCCGCGAAAGGAGAGCGATATGTACGTGATGATGAACCGGCTGACGGTCACGCCGGAGAACGCGGGCCATCTGGAGCAGGGATTCGCGCATAGCGCGGGCCGGATGCGCGAGGTGCCGGGCTGCGGAGACTTCCACCTGCTCAAGGAAACCGGCACCGAGGGCGCCGCCGTTTATATGGTCCTGACCGAGTGGGCGGATGAAGCGTCCTTCCGCGCCTGGACGGAGAGTGACGCCTTCCGCCGCGCCCATGCCAACGCGGGCGATACGGGCGCGATGGGCGACGTGCATATGTACACCGCTATTTTCTAATGACGAAAGGCGGGAGCGGGGCTCCGTGTATTTCAGGGAGAGGAACAGGGCTGAGGGCTCAGGATGCAGTGACCCTATTAGTCGGGAGAACGAAATGACGAGGGAACACAATACGCCGGACGCGGGCGCTTCCCCCCCTCAGTCCTTAGTCCTTAGTCCTCAGTCCTCGTTTCCGACGCAGCGCGTGATCCTGATGGTCTGGGACGGGATGCGGCCGGACCTCGTCAGCGCGGAGCGCACACCGAATCTCTACGCGTTCGCGCAACGAAGCGCCACCTATCGGCGCGCGACAGGCGTCTTCCCCTCCGTCACGCGCCCGACGACATCGAGTGTCAGTACGGGTACCTATCCGGCCGGGCACGGCATCATTGCGAACCTCTTCGTCGGTCCACCCGGCGACCGCGCGCCGATTGACACCGGACTGCGCGAAGAACTCGAACGGCTGCGCGCGGTCAATGACGGACGCATCCTCCGCCTGCCGACGCTTGCGGAAGCGCTCGCCGGGGCGGGAAAGCGGCTCGTCGCGATGGGCAGCGGCACGACCGGGCAACTGACACTGCTCGACCCCGAGCGGACGGCGACGACGATTCACACTGCGTTCACCTGGCCGGAACCGCTGATGGCATCCCTGAGCGAGCGCTTCGGCCCGCCACCCGCGAAAGTCATTCCCGTCCTCGCTGCGCACGAGTGGCTGACAGATGTGCTTTTGGGATATGTGATCCCTGAGATCGAGCCCGATGTCGTGCTTATGTGGCTCTGCGAGCCGGACGCCAGTCAGCACGCGCGCGGCCTCGGTTCGCCGGAGGCGCTGGCCGCGATGCGCGGCAACGATGTCTGCCTCGGCCGTATCCTCGGCGCGCTCGAGACGAGCGGTGTGCCAACGACGGTCATCGTCGCCTCCGATCACGGGCACAGCACCGTCACCGGCATGGTGCGCGCCGATCATGCCCTGCAGAGCGCGGGATTCGGCGCGGCGCTCGCCGACGGCGCCATCCATCTGGCGGACAGTATGATCGTGATCGAGCCCGGCCCGAGCGCGGCGTTCCTGCGCGATGATATCGGTGCATGGCTGCACGATCAGCCGTGGGTCGGCACGTTCGTGAACTGGTCGTCGGCCCTGACTGGCGACAGTCTGATCACACCGGCGATCCTCTGGAACGGACGCGATCCGTCCGCCTTGCCGTACGCGCCGACCTTCACCTACTCCAACGCATGGACGGACGCGACGAACGAGCACGGTGTCGCCGGGTCGTCGCTGGCGGGATATTCGGCATCGCTCGCCGATCTGGGGCGTCTGCAAGGGCCGATTGTCGGTCTCAACCAGCTCACCTCGACGCACGGCACCCTCAGTCCGCGCGATCAGCGGACCGTTCTCTTCATAGGAGAGAACGGCGTCCGCCCCGGCGCGCTCGACCTCCCGGCGGGCATAGTAGATATCGCACCGACGATCCTTGCCCTCCTCGGCCTCCCGCCGCTCCCGGATGCCGATGGCCGCGCGCTGACCGAGGCGTTCACCGATGGCCCTTTGCCCGCTTCCGTGGCCGTCCGCACGGAAGAGCCAATCGCCGTCCCGAGCGGCACGGTACGGCGGCATTGGGTAGGGAAGACGGCATATCTCGAAACTGGTACGATGCGCTCCTGAGCCAACACGAAGGAGAATAGACGCATGAACGAATTTCCGGGCAAGGTTGCGGTGGTCACGGGCGCGGCGAGCGGCATCGGGCGCGCGATTGCGGCGCAGGCCGCTCGCGAGGGGATGCGCCTCGTGCTGGCGGACATCGAGGCGGCGCCACTCGAACGGACCGCCACCGATCTGCGCGCAACGGGCGCGGAGGTGCTTACCGTGCCGACCGATGTCAGCCGCGCGGAGGAGGTCGCCGCGCTCGCCGAACGGACGGTCGCCGTCTATGGCGCGGTCCATCTCCTCTTCAACAACGCGGGTGTCGCGACGGGTGGCCCAATCTGGGAGCGGCCGCTGGCGGAGTGGGAGTGGGTGATGGGCGTCAACCTCTGGGGCGTCGTGCATGGCATCCGCTCGTTCGTGCCGTTGATGCTCGCGCAGGACGACGCGGGCTACATCGTCAATACGGCGTCCATCGCCGGGCTGGTCACCGCACCGGCGCTCGGCATCTATACTGTCACGAAACACGCCGTCGTCGCGCTCTCCGAGGTGCTCGCGGCGGAGTTGGCGCAGCGGAACGCGCGGATCACCGTCTCCGTTCTCTGTCCGTCGTGGGTGCAGACCCGTATCCTGGAGGCGGGCCGGAATCGCCCCGCCGCGATCCAGGATACGGCGCCCGGCGATGACCCGGTGGGCAGCGCGGCAATCCGTCAACTCGTCGACGCCGGGATGCCGCCGGAGCAGGTCGCCCGAGAAGTCTTCGCGGCGATTCGGGACGAGCGCTTTTACATCCTCACCCACCCGGAAACGAAAGCATGGATCCGCAAGCGGATAGAAACCATCCTCAACACACCGAACGCATCCGCGTAGCCCGCAGCGATTTGCAGGCGGCACCTGTCGCTGAAGGTCCGTCAACCCAAAGGTCAGGCGGTGTCTCCTCGCGTCACGCATCCCCAAACGGTGCATGTCGGCCTGCGATCCAAGAGAACTGCGCATCGCCTGCACCGGGCGGCGCGGACCACAATGTCGGGGTGTCGAGCGGGGGTCAAGAAGTTGGCCCGATGAGTATGCTGTTTATTGCCTCCACATGTATCAATTGATGGGCACAATATCTAAATCGATTTAATGGGGAGACTTCTGTAGATTTTTCTCGAAAACGACATGAACCCGTTCGTAATATGTTACCCTGCTCTGGTAGTGCGGATGACGACCGAGCATCCCACGGGATGGTGGCCACACGCCGCTCCCCGCTCGCGTCGCCCCATCCAGCGTTGCGGGAAGAGGGCCCGATGACGGCCGCGCGCATCGTTCTCCTCGACAACGACTCCTTCTCGCTCGGCGCCATACACGCCCCACTCGCCGATGAAGGCTACCGCGTTCTCCGGTGCCGTCCGCGCGATATTGCCGATGCGCACGCGATGGTGAAGCGTGCTGAGGCCGACCTCGTGATCCTCGACCGCTGGCTGGGGAAGCGGGCGGACGGCTGGGCATTGCTCGGGCGGTTAAGCGTCGATGGCCTGACCGCGCACATCCCGGCGATCATGGCCATCGGCAAGGCAGAGGTGTCGCCGGGTGCGACCGACTTCCCGCGGACGATGCGATGCCGGATGATGGCTAAGCCGTTCGATGCCAACGAGCTGCTGGCCGCGATCGCGGCGGTACTTCGCCCCTCACTGGCGCAGCGGGATCGCGGCCTGCAACGGCATGCCATCCCATCCGCCGATCCACCGGCACCACTCCTCGCCGACTCCCCCCAGGTCACAGCGACGGGAGAGATTTTGTGATGACCTTTCCATATCTCGTCACAGGATAGGCGCTCTTGACCGCTCTCGGTGCAAGGCATTTGGTCGACAGGATGCACCCCGCAGGGGCAAGAGGAACACGCTTTCACACACTTTGTGTGAGACGGTTCGGGGGAAGCTGTTCCCGTCTCCCATCGCCGTCTACGGATTCTTCCTGCATCGGGAGTGCGCAAGAGCCGCTGGATCAATGCTCAGCCGGTCGATACGTTACTCCGACAGCGCTTTCCTTGTCGGGCTTGCGCCGCTGGCGAGGACGTCCTGTTTGATCGCCGCGAGCTGCTTGTCCACCTGCGCGGTGCGGGCGACTTCGGTGATCCGGCGGTCGAGGTCGGCATCGGCGGAGCCGGTGTAATCGGTGAGGCCGCCGCTTTCCAGCAGTTCTTCCGTGGCGAGCGCGCGGGCGCGCATATGGACTATCTGCTCCTGTGCGTGCTGGAGGGTCTGTGTCGCCGCGACCATCTCGCCGCCCAACCCGGCGATCGCCTCGTTCGCCCGCGCCTGCGCCTCGGACGCGGTATAGGTTGCCTTGAAGGCGTCCTTCTTGATGCGGAAGGTCTCGATGCGCTCCGCGAGGCGTTGCTGGTTGGCGATCAGTTGCGATTCCTGCGTGGCGAGCGCGCCGTGCTGCTCATGGAGCATCGTCATCTGCGCTTCGACTGCCGCGCGGCGGCTGAGGGCGATGCGGGCGAGATCGTCCCGCTGCTGCTCGACCGCCTCATACGCCTGCTCGCCGAGTCGGTCGTGGCGCGTGGCCAACTCCGCCGCCTGCAACTCGATGCGCTTCTTGGCGGTGGCGACCTCCGCAAGCCCGCGTCGGACATCTTGCAGCAGTTCCACCTGCCGCTCGTAACTTTCGTCGAGCAAGTAGCGGGGGTCTCCGACGCGCTCGGGCGCGCGATTGATGTTGCTCTTGAAGACGGCTTTGACGCGCGCGGTCAGGCTCATCGGTAGCTTTCCTTTCGTGCAGCGAGCGGCGCGGCGGCAGGCCGGTCGGTCGTCAAGACGTGGAGCATATCGAACCCCGCGTTGAGCGCGGCCACTTCCCGCTCGACATCGGCGGTGATCGCGGCGACCCTCCCCTCCATATCGCCGCTGAGCGCGGCGTAGGCGGCCATGCGGATGTGCCGGACGATCTGCTCGATCTCCTCCACACGCGCCCGTGCCGGTTGAAGCATCTCGTACAAGAGGCGCATGTCTGTCTCGCTCTGCATCAGGTGGAGATGCGCGTCGAGCGGCGTCGCCACCCGCTCCAAACGCCGCGCCAGGCTCGCCATATCGCCGCGCACGCCGCCGTGCATCTCCAGCACGGTGACCGCTTGCCTGGCGCTGGCGACCGCATCGCTCAGGCGCAGGCGCAGATGGACGAGGCTGCGGCGTGGGCCGGGCACGCTCGTCTTCTCCTGCACCCGCAGCGTCGTGCGCGTCCAGCGCGGATCGCGCCGCACGCGGCGGTACGCCGCCCGTGCCAGCAGCACGAGCGCGAGCGGAATAAGCACGAGCAGCACGAGCATGAGGCCAAACAAAGCGACCAAGAGCGTCACGATGTCCGCACTACTGACGAAGAAGAATCCATTCATCAGACAATCCTATCTCCCACGCACCGACGGTGCGCCGCAGCAAATCCCTTTGACATAATACGACTTCTTTCGCGTTTGTGTTTCCGTAGATGCCTGAATTGTCGTAATTTGTAAGCACATTTTCGCCGGGTGTCGGCAGTGCCATTACTCGCCGACGAACGCCGCCCCGAGGAAGGCCGGGTACATCTCCGGGGGAATACGGCGCGGTCGGCCAGAGGCGCGATCCGCCCAGACCCAGAGCGTGCGGGCGCGGATTAACGGCTCATCGGTCGGTAGATCATCGGGCGCGAGGAAACCATCGCCGGGGAGACCGTGCAGGCCGTCCGATCCGCCCTCCAGCCGGAAGATCGCGTAGTCGCGGAACGCCCGCGCCCCCTTGAACGCAACGGCCCAGGTGACGACCTGAAGCACGTCGCCCGCCGCCGCCGGGCGGAGATACTCGATCTCGTGCTTACGCACGAGCCACGCACCACCCAGTTCGCGCGCCCGTTCGTCCGGGAATCCTGCGGCGGCGGAGTGCTCGATGGCCGCCTGTTCCAGATAATGCAAATAGACCGCGTTGTTGACGTGGCCGTAGGCGTCCATCTCATAATGGCGCACCTTGAAATAGGCGGCGAAACGTGGCGTCTGCGATTCAAGGGGCAGCGTACCGTCCGTTTCATCGACCGGATTGGTAATTGGTTCCGCGTTCGCCATCGTGTGCTGCCCCCTGTCATGCATCATTGTTTGTGAAACGTCCACCGCGACGCCGTGTCATTACCCAGTTTCGCACATGTTACCGCCATCGGAGATGCCGCCATAGACGCGGTGGTTCGTCGGGCCGTATGCTGGTCACCAACGATGGCGACGATGGCGGAGGAGGAAGGCAATGACGCTGTTTCGACTCGATGGCAAGGTGGCGTTCATCACCGGGGCGGGGAGCGGGATCGGGGAGCAGGCGGCGCTCCTCCTCGCGCGGCAGGGGGCGACGATTGCCGTCGCGGATGTCAATGCGGCAGGCGGGCGGCGCGTCGTCGATGCTATCACTGGGGCGGGCAGCGTGGCCTCGTTCCATCCCGTCAATGTCACCGATGCAGCCAGTGTGCGAGCGGCGATTGATGCTGTGACGACGCAGTACGGCCGGCTCGACATCGGCATTAACAATGCCGGCATCGGCTTCGTCGGCGATGTGACCGAGACGACGGAGGAGGACTACGACCGCCTGATGGCGGTCAATGTCAAGGGCGTCTTCCTCTGCGCGCAGGCGGAAGTGCGCTGGATGAAGGAGCACGGCGGCGGCACGATCATCAACACCGCCTCTATCGCGGGCATGGTCGGGGTGGACCGCCGGTTTGCCTACAGCACGACCAAGGGCGCCGTGACGGCGATGACGAAGCAACTCGCCGTCGATCATGTCAAGGACCGTATCCGCGTCAACTGCGTCTGCCCCGGCACGGTCGAAACGCCGTTCGTAGACGCCTACCTCGCGAAGTTTCACGCCGGAGAGGAGGAAGCGACGAAGGTGCAACTGCGCGCCCGCCAGCCGCTCGGTCGCCTCGGCCAACCGGACGAGATCGCCTACGCGATGCTCTACCTCGCTAGTGATGAAGCCGCCTTCGTCACCGGCTCCGCCTTGATCATCGACGGCGGCCTGACGGCGCGGTAACAATGACGAGATGTTGAGGAGGCGACGATGCAACTCGGCTATTTCACGATGCCACTCCATCCACCCGGCGCGGATATCGGCCAAACGATGGCCGATGATCTCGCGCAACTGATCGAGCTCGACCGTCTCGGCTACCGCGAAGCCTGGATCGGCGAGCACTTCACATCGCAATGGGAGAATATACCCTGCCCCGATCTCTTCATCGCACAGGCGTTGGCGCTCACGAAGCAAATCGTGCTGGGGACGGGTGTCTCGTGCCTGCCCAACCACAACCCACTGATGCTGGCGCAGCGGATCGCCCAGCTCGACCAGATGGCGCAGGGCCGCTTCCGCTGGGGCGTCGGATCGGGTGGCTTTTCCGGCGACTTCGAGCTCTTCGACATCGATGTGGAGCACATGGAACAGCGGCAGTTGACGCGCGATGTGCTGGACGCGGTGCTGGCGCTCTGGAATGACCCGCAACCGGGGCTGGTGGAGCACCCGCGCTGGCGCTACCGCGTGCCGGAGCATCAGGATGACATCGGGCTCGCCCTCCACCTGCGCCCCTATCAGCGCCCCCACCCGCCTATCGCCGTGGCGGGGATCGGGCCGCGCTCCGACATGCTGACGCTGGCCGGGGAGCGCGATTGGATCCCGATGAGCATCAATATCGTCACGCCGGCGACGCTGAAGGCGCACTGGGAGACCTACGCCGCGAGCAGCGCGCAGGCCGGGCGCACGGCGGACCGCGCCATCTGGCGCGTCGCGCGCGACATCTACATCGGTGAGACGCCGGAGCAGGCGCGGCGCGATGTGCTCGACGGCGTGCTGGGGCGCGACTGGCGCGACTACTTCCTGCCGCTGTTGAAGAAGAACAATATGCTGATCGGGCCGAAGCTCGATCCCGCGATGCCGGACGAAGCGGTGACGCTCGACTACTTGTGCGAGAACCTCTGGATCGTTGGCGACCTCGAAGAGGTGACACGGAAACTGCGCGACCTCTACACGAATGTCGGCGGCTTCGGCACGCTGCTGGTGATGGGGCACGAGTGGCAGCCCGATGGTAAGTGGCAGCGTTCGATGGAGTTGCTGATGACCGAGGTCGTGCCCCGGATGGCCGATCTGGAGGCGCGGATCGGTGTCGATTGAGGGAGGGGCATCATGGCAGCGGATGAGCAAGCGACCGCCGTGTGGCAGGAGGCAGATTCCCGCCTCTTCGTTGATTCCGGTCGCATTTACACGCCGAATCGCGACGCTATCACGCGCACCTTCCTCGGCCTCATTCCCGCCGAGCGCGACGACGCCTTTCACAGTGTCGAGATCGGCCACGGGCAGGGCTGGCTGATGGACGCGATCCTCCAACACTACCCGAATGCGCGGATGATCGGTGTGGACGGCTCAGACGCAATGCGCGACGCCGCGACCGCCTTGCTCGCGCCGCACACGGGGCGGTTCGATCTGCGCCCGTTCCGGTTGGAGGACGATACCTGGCTCGATGCGCTCGCCGAGCCGATCCGCTGCTTCGTCAGTTGCCTCGTTATCCACCACCTCGACGGCCCCGGCAAGCGGGCGTTGTTCGCACAATTATACCGGCATCTCGAACCCGGCGGCGCGCTCCTGATCGCGGACATCGTCGAGCCGACGAGCGCGTGGGGCCGCCGGATGATGGCCGGCGCCTACGATGCCGCCGTGCGCCGCCAGTCACTGTCATTCACCGGCACCCTCGCCGCCTTCGAGCAATTCCAGGCTGATCAGTGGAATATCTTCACCTACCCCGACCCGGAACTGGACAAACCGTCCACGGTACCGGAGCAACTCGGCTGGCTGACCGACGCGGGCTTCACGGGCGTGGACGTCTTCTGGGCGACAGCCGGACACGCGCTCTACGGCGGATATAAGGGTCAGGATTCGGTGGCGGCGGGCTTTAGCCTGCCAAACGATACTGTGGCAGGCTAATGAACATTGACAACTGAATCGGGGAGTGAACTGGTGGGACAGGTTTGCGGTTGCGGGCGCCCTCTGGGCAGCATGGGCGGCATGTCGGCGTTCGCAGGTTGCAAACCTGCGCCACCGATTACCCCTTTCAGTAGTTAAGGTTCATTAGCCCGTCACCGCCAAGGATAAAGAAGCGAATCACACTAACGGGTTGCCTGCCCGTGGAGCGCGGACGTCGCCCCGGCGCCGAATTGCAGGAGCCATGAGACACCGCAGAGCAGGGACATCGCGCCGACGATGATCCCTGTCTGCGGGATGCCGATGCGCGCGTAGGCCAGCCCCGTCAGCACGTAGGAGACCTGCATCACCCCGCCATAGGTCGATTCATGCAGCGCGAACAGTCGCCCGCGCAAGCCCGGCTCGCTGCTCGTTTGCAGCAGGTAGGTGTCGAGCGGGATGATCACGCCCGAACTGATCCGCATGAGCAGCAGCATCACCCCGCCCACCAGGAAGAGCGTGCTCTGCGCCAGCATCGCGAAGAAGAGCGCCTGCGTGATGTACGCCATCCCATACGCCACCACCGCCTTGTGATGGTTCCCGGCGACCATGCGACGCACGAGCGCCGACCCGACGAGGACGCCGACCCCGTCGATCGCGTAGAGGATGCCGATCCCCAGCCCGCCCCGGTGGAATATCTGATCGCCGAGCAGGGGGATGAGCACATAATAGCCGCCGCCTGCCAGTCCCCAACTCATGCCGATGAAGATGATCGCCCGCGCGACCCGGTTCCGCACCGCCTCCCGGAAGCCCGTGCGCAGCGCGTGGAGATACGACGGGCGCGCGGCCTGCGGCCCATCGAGCTCTTGCCATCGCGCGCGGAGGATGGCGAGGGCGGACCAGAGGTAGGACGCCGCGTTGATCGCGAAGCAGAGGATGGGACTGACCGCAATCGCCACCACACCGCCGAGCGCCGCGCCGACGATCTGCACGAGGCCGGTCATGCCCGAGTCGAGGGCATTCGCCTCGGGGAGATCGTCGCGCGCGACGACGAGCGGGACGGTGGCGCTGCGCGCCGGGTTGAAAAAGACGCCGGAAACGCCGAGGAGCAGCGAGCCGACATAAAGGATCCAATGGGCATGAAAAATGACCGCGAATGCATAGCCGAAGGCGCAAGCGGCGCGGAGAAGGTCGCTGACGACAAGGAGCGGCTTCTTAGGGAAGCGGTCGACGACGGGGCCGGCGAACGGCCCGAGGATAACCGACGGGAGCGACCGGCAGAGGAGCACGAGCCCCATCGCCGCCGCCGAATGGGTCAATGCCAGCGTGATCTGGGCGAGCGCGACTTGATTGAACCAGTCGCCGAAGAGGCTGCCGACCTTAGCGATCCACAGATACCGGTAGTTGGCATTCCGTTGGAGGAGGCCCGCAGTGCGCATATCATCGCCTTACCGTCCGTGAGATCGCGTGCTCTCGCCCGTCGTTCCTCCACGAAACGCGCGCGACGGGCCGATCATTCCTCGCGAGCCGTGTATCCATCGGGCAAAGGCAAGCCGAAACGCGCGCAGAGCAGCCGGACATCGTGTCGGTCATCGGCATCCGGCTCGTAGCCGAGGTGATGCAGCAACTGAACCTCCGCAGTCAAGCAGCGCACCACACGATGATCGACGACACCCCGCCCGGTGAATCCTTCCGCCGGATAGAGGCAATCCGTTCCGTCCGGCAGCCGTTGCGTCGCCGCCCCGGCTGCATCGAATGTCACCGTATGGAAATCGATGCGGCGGTCTTCGGGATCGCGGAGCACGCAGCGCGTCGGTTGTTCATCGACATGCATGACGAAGCCCAATGATGCGAGTGCATCGCGCGCTTCCGACATCTGAGCAAGCGTGATGACGACATCAACGTCATCGTGCGGCCGGTGCTGCGCGCCGAGCAACGCATCCACGCCCCAGCCGCCATCCAGCCATACCGCGATACCGGCCACGTCGAGACAGGTTAGGACTTCGAGAACATCCTTCGCGCGCATCATGTGCTGTGCCGCACTATTCGATGAGCAGGCGGCGCAACTCGACGACTTGATCGCGGAGCAGGGCGGCCTTCTCGAACTCGAGGTTCTTAGCGGCGGCTTTCATCTGCCCCTCCAGGTCCTTGACCATGCGCGTCAGTTCTTCCTTCGGCACATCGACGATCAGACCGTCCTCGGAGACGAGGCCCTTCTCCTCGGCCACCGCCTTGACGCGGTCGGTGAGGTCGCGGATCTCCTTGGTAATGCCGCGCGGCGTGATGCCGTGCTCGATGTTGTACGCTTCCTGAATGGCGCGGCGGCGCACCGTTTCCGAAATCGCGAACTTCATCGAATCCGTCTCGCGATCGGCGTACATGATGACGAGGCCCTCCACATGGCGGGCGGCGCGGCCACTGACCTGGATCAGCGAGCGGTTCGAGCGCAGGAAGCCCTCTTTATCCGCATCGAGGATGGCGACGAGCGAGACCTCCGGCAAGTCCAACCCCTCGCGCAGGAGGTTGATGCCGACGACCACATCGTAGACGCCGAGACGCAGCGAGCGGAGGATGTCGATCCGTTCCAGCGTCTCGATGTCGTGGTGAAGATACTGGGTCTTGACGCCCATCTCCTTCAGATAGTCGGTCAGGTCCTCGGCCATCCGCTTGGTCAGCGTCGTAATCAGGGCGCGCTGCCCCTTACTGACGCGGACGCGCACCTCTTCGAGCAAGTCGTCGATCTGCCCGTCGGTCGGGCGGACGGAGATGACCGGATCGAGCAGCCCCGTCGGGCGGATGACCTGCTCCACGACCTGCGCGCCGCCCTCCTTCGTGTGGATGATCTCGTAGTCGGCCGGCGTCGCGGAGACATAGACCGCCTGATTGACATGCCGCTCGAACTCGTCGAAGGTCAATGGGCGGTTGTCGAGCGCGCTCGGCAGGCGGAAGCCGTACTGGACGAGTTGCTCCTTGCGCGAGCGGTCGCCGCCATACATGCCGCGCACCTGCGGCAGCGAGATATGCGACTCATCGACGATCAGCAGATAATCGTCGGGGAAGTAATCGAGCAGCGTCCACGGCTGCGCACCGGGCGGGCGGCGGGCGAGGGGGCGGCTGTAGTTCTCGATGCCCGCGCAGTAACCGACCTCGGAGAGCATCTCCAGATCGTACATCGTGCGCTGCTTGATGCGCTGCGCCTCGAGCAATTTCCCCTGCTGCTCGAAGAGCTTCACCTGCGCGTGCATCTCCTCCTCGATGTCCCGCATCGCCGCCTGCAGCTTCTCCTGGCTGGTGACGAAGTGCTTGGCGGGGTAGACATCGACCGCGTTATGCTCGCCGAGCACCTCGCCCGTCAGGGGGTCCACTGAGACGATACGCTCCACCTCGTCGCCCCACAGTTCGATCCGTAGCGCGATCTCCTCGTAGGCGGGGAAGATTTCCAATGTATCGCCGCGCACGCGGAAGGTGCCGCGCACGAGCGTCGAGTCGTTCCGCTCGTACTGGATGTCCACGAGGAGGCGCAGGATGCGCTCGCGCCGGATACTGCCCCCTTTGCGGAAGGAGACGATCGTCTTGCCGTATTCCTCCGGCGCGCCGATGCCGTAGATGCAGGAGACGGAGGCGACGATGACGACATCCCGCCGCTCGAACAACGCGCGCGTCGCGGCGTGCCGCAGGCGATCAATCTCTTCGTTGACCTCGGATTCCTTCTCGATATAGGTGTCCGAGCGGGCGATATACGCCTCCGGCTGGTAGTAGTCGTAGTAGGAGACGAAATACTCGACGGCGTTGTTCGGGAAGAACTCCTTGAACTCGCTGTAGAGTTGCGCCGCCAGCGTCTTGTTATGCGAGAGGACGAGGGTCGGCTTCTGGACGCGCTCGATCACCTTCGCCATCGTGAACGTCTTGCCGCTGCCGGTGACGCCGAGCAGCGTCTGATGCCGGAAGCCCTCCTGGACACCGCGCGACAGTTTCTCAATCGCCTGCGGCTGATCCCCGGTCGGCTCGAAGTTGGAAACGACGCTGAACTTTGTGTCGATGATCGGCGCGGGCCGTTCCCACGCGGGCGTGCCGCTCGTCTCAGTTTCGATTTCGATGCGTTCGACCATGGGACATGACCCTCCTGTCGAGCGCGCCCAATCCGTGCAGCGCGCCGGTTCCCGAACTGCTATTTTACCAGAACGGGCGTACCAAAACGAGTGTTTTGGACATCGAATTGTGAGACATCTCCACGATGCTCGGTTGGCGTCACCTCCGTGCCGCCGGTGTCCGAATTTCCGTCCGATACCGTCACTGCGCAGTTGCCTGTGTGCTCGTGCTCGGTGAGGTGACGGAGGGCGCAAGCCGGGTCGCCAGCGCGACCAGGAGATTCGCGATCGCTTCCCGCCATCCCGCTCGGTGATTAGCCGGATACTTCCATGCCTGCTCATTGACCCACGCGGTGTGCGCCACCCGCTGCGAAACGATCATCCGGTCATGTTGCTCATGCATCAATCCAATCATCTCGCGCGTCCTTTCCGTCCGTGGGGCCTTCTCTCCGATGTCCCCACAGTACAGGGCGCCGCAGATGCGCGCATCGTGAGAACTACGCGGTTTCCTGACCGACCGCGACTGGTGCGGAGCACGTAGAACTACGCGGGTGCGGGCTGCGGCATGGGCAGATGCGTCGATGTACGTGGGGACGAATGCGGGTACGGCCCGCGTCAGCGCAGATTGTGGTCAAGCGCAAAGCGAATCGCCGCCCCGCGCGAGACGACGTTCAGTTTGGTGTAGATAGCGGTCAGGTGTCCGTTGACTGTTCGGGGGCTGAGGAAGAGGCGCTCGGCGACCTGGGCATTGCTCAGCCCCGCCGCCACGAGGCGCAGCACCTCGACCTCCCGCGCTGTCAACCCGGCGGGCGAGGGCGCGGAGCGGATACGTCCTTCGTTGAGGCGCGCGGCGAGCGCGTCGGCGCGGGCGAGGGCCGGTCGCGCGTCGAGCGGCCCCAGGATGCCACGCGCCTCGTCGAGGGGCGACTGCGCCGCGTGTCGTTGGCCGCCGGCGAAGAACGTCGCGGCGAGCGCAAGGAGGGTCAGCGCACGCTCGAAAGGGGCGGCGCACGCCTCCGCCAGCGCCAGCGCGATGCTGAGATGGGCGACTGCATTGTCGAACCGCCCGGCATCGGTATCGAGTTCGCCGAGCAGCCGATGTGCGGCGAGCAGCGCGAGGGGTTGGCGCGGCTCGCTCGCGTGGGCGAGGGCGCGCTCGGCGTACGCGTACGCCCGGTCAGCATCTCCTGCCTGTCGGTGATACGCTGCCCATAGCACCTCACCTTCCAACTGGCCGAGCGCCGTGCCACTCCATGCCAGCCACGCATCGTGCGCCCGCAGCCACCGCTCCGTTTGGTCGAAGTCCCCCGCGTCAAGCGCGAGCAGGGCGGCGAGGCGTTGCACCGCCAGCCCCGGCAGGAAGATGACGTCGCCCGGCGCGGTCTGCGGACCCTCCGGCAGGGCCTCCCGCACCATCTCCCAGCCGCGCTCCGCCGTGCCCTGCCAATGGGCGAGATACCCCAGGACCCGCCGCACCGAGAGGTGACGCGGGGAGTTTTCGAGTTGCGCCCTTCCCAGCCCCGCACAGGCCGCGAGTACCTCCGCCCATCGTCCCTCGATCAGCAGCACGGACAGCCAGCCAAGATGCACCCCCGGTAGCCGGTCGCTCTCCAGGCCCGGCTCCGTCGGCTGCCACGCCGGTCCTGCCTCGACCAGCAGCGCCCGGCGCTTCGCCGTGTCGTCCGCGTGGTATGGCAACGCAACATCTTCGAGGTACCCGAGCGCGTTGGTGGTTATCCAGTATTGATTCCCGGTTGTCCGCGCGGCGGCGGTGGCACGGTCGTACGCCGCCTGCGCCTCGACGAGATGCCCGGTGGCGGCGTGCGCCATGCCGAGGCTGCGATGCACGAAGATGTGTGCGGTGCTCACTCGCTCCTCGGGCATGGCTGCGGCATCGTGGGCGAGGACGCGCCCGCCGATTTCGGTCGCTTCATTGTACCGCCCCACAAGCGCCAGCCAAAAGGCGACATTGCCCCAGCGACCCGGAGGGCCGAAGTAGACGCCGTGCGGGTCGAATGCGCGCAGACGCGTCCAGTCATCCGAAGGAAGTGCGTCCAGCGCGTCCAGCGTCGTCGCCGCTTCCCGCAGCGCGTCGAGCCCGCGACGATAGTCGCCCGCATAGCAGCAAAGCATACCGGTGAAAAACAACGCGCCCGCGCCGAGCACGCGGTCCCCCGCCGCCGTCGCCAGCCGCGTCGCCTCCTCCAACGCGGCGACGCCCAGCGCGGGTTGGGCGACACGCTGGAGAAGAGCGAGGCGGACGAGCAGCCAGCCCCGCTCGCCATAAGCCGTGCCACCGGCTTCCAGAAGTGCGAGGGCGACCTGATAGCGTACCGTCGCCGTCGCCCATGCGAACGCCCGTTGTGCGCGATCCCCCGCCTGGATGAGCCATTGGACGGCACGCGCATCGCCCACTTGCTGGAAGTGATGCGCGACTGCGTCGGGATCGGGATTCGGCAGCGCCGCCAATGTTTCGGCCACCGCGCGATGCACGCGCCTGCGCCACACCGCCGATAACCCTTCATAGAGCGCTTCGCGGATGAGGGCGTGCGCGAATTGGACCCGCCCGCCATCCGGCATTTCCGTCACGAGGCGCGCATCTACCCCCTGCACGATGACATCACTGAGATGATTCTCATCTACCTCACCAACCGCCGCCCAGACATCGAGCGGCACCTCATGGCCGATAACGGCAGCCACGCCGAGGAGACGTTGCGCTTCCTCATCGAGTCGGGCCGCGCGTCCATCAATCACCTGCTGCAAGAGCGGCGGGACGTTCGCGTGCGCCAGTTCACCGAGCACCCATCCGTCGCTATCTCGCCAAAGCGCGCCGTCCTCTTCGAGCGAGCGGAGCAGTTCGCCGAGGAAGAGCGCGTTTCCCTCGCTGCGCGCGTGCAGATACGCGACTAGACGGTCGGTGTCGGCATCCGGCAGGTGATAGCGGTCGGCGACGAGCGTACGGATGGCGGCGCCTCCGAGCGCACGCACGTCGAGCCGCTCTGCACCCGCCTCCCGCACGAGAAGGGGCAGGAGCGTGTAGAGCGGATGGCGGCGGGTCAACTCGTCGCTCCGGTAGGTCACGATGATGAGCAGGCGAAGGGTAGCGACCGAGTGGGCGAGGAAACGCAACAGGTCGAGACTCGCGGCATCCGCCCAGTGCTGGTCGTCGAGCAGTATGACGACAGGGCGCTCGACCGCGAGCGCTTCCACAAAGTCTCGCACCTGACGGAAGAGAGCGACCTGACTCGCCGCCTCACCCACGACACCGCGTTCAGCGAAGGCGGCGGGGCGGGCCGGAAGCGTACCGTCCGGGTGATACCGCTCGAACAGATAGAGCCACGGCCCGTAGGCGGGCGTCTCCGCGAGGTCGAAACACCGCCCGGTGAGCACGAGCGCGCCCTGCTCTGTTGCCTCTCGGCAGAGCGATTCCGCGAGCGCCGTCTTGCCGATGCCCGCTTCGCCGCCGATCAGCACGAGGCAGCCCTGCCCAGAGATGGCAGCATCGAGGTGCTGGCGCAACGCAGCGAGTTCACGCTCCCGCCCGACGAGCAGGAGCGGCGTGGCGCCGGGCAGGGCGGGCGGATTGGTGGGAGCGCTCATCGCGGCACCTCGTGGATCGAGTATTTGAGGGTCGTAGTGTACCATGCGCCGCTCCGTGGGCGAGCGAGGGTGGTATGATGCTCACCTCGACCACGCACCGAGAGGAGGAGACCATGCCCGCTCCGCGCCACGCCCGCATCGGCTTCTACACCGCCCGCCCCGGCGATCTCGATCACGTCATCGAACGCGCCCGCGACGAAGTGATCCCGATGCTCGAACTGGAAGCCGGCTTCCGTCGCTACACCATCGTGCGCACCGGGCCGGACGTACTCGCCTCGATCACTGGCTGGGACACGCACGAGGAGGCGCAAATGGCGGGGCGGCGGCTCTCCGCCTGGGTCGCCGAAGTGATCGGGGAAACGCTCGTCTCTGTGGAGAATCATATTGCCGAGGTGGCGCACATCACCGAGTCGTCGCCCGCCGCGCCGACCTATGGACGCATCGCCGCCTTCCAGTTCAAGCCGGGCGTGGCGGAGGGGTTGCAGGAAAAAGTGGAGGCGGAGTTCGTGCCGCTGCTGCGGCAACAGCCGGGGTTTGTGCGCTACGTCGTCTTCCGCACCGGGCCGGAGAGCGTCATCACCTTCACGGCGTTCGCGTCGCGGGGAGAAGGCGAGGCGGCTGCGGAGGCTATCCGGGAGTGGATGGAGCGCAACGTCGCGGAGGAGATCGCCTCGGTGGAGCGTCATGCCGGCGCGGTCGTCTGGTCAATCCGCACCGATGGCGACACCCCCGGCGTGGACGCCGGGCGAGAGTGGGGATAAGTCTCTCTCCGTCGATCAGGATCGCACGGTGGGCAGTGTCATCGTGAATGCGCTGCCGACGCCGGGGGCGCTTTCCAGCGTAATCTTGCCGCCCATCAATTCGACGAGCTGCTTGGTGAGGGCGAGGCCGAGGCCGGTGCCCTGCTGGGTGCGCGCGTAGCCGCTCTCCACCTGCTGGAATGCCTCGAAGACGATCGCCTGATGCTCCGGGGCGATGCCGATGCCGGTATCCTCGACGGTGATCGCGACCGTCTCCGCCCCGATACAGCGGGCGGAGAGGATGATCGCGCCATCCGGCGGGGTAAACTTGTGCGCGTTGGAGAGCAGGTTGAGGAGCACCTGACGCAGCCGGTCGCGGTCGGCGATCACCTCGGCAAGGTCGTCGGGGATCGACACGGAGAGCCGCTGCCCCTTGTTCGCGATCACCGCGGCGAGCATCCGCTCGACCGCCAGCACTTCCGGCCCGAGCGGGAATGCGATGCGGTCGATTAACTGCTGCCCCGCCTCGATGCGCGCGACATCGAGGATATTGTTCACCATCATCAGTAGATGGCTGCCGCTCTCCAGGATGTCCTGGTACGCGAGTTCCCGCTCCTCTTCGATGGGGATGACGTCATCAATGAGCAGCTGGGCGAAGCCGATGATCGCGTTGAGCGGCGTGCGCAGTTCGTGGCTGACGTTGGCGAGAAAGGCGCTCTTGTGGCGGTTCGCGGCGACGAGCGCGGCGTTCTGCTCCTGCAATTGCGTGGTAAAGAGCACCCGCTCCATGCTGGTGGCAGCCTGCCGCGCGAAAAGCTGGGCGCGGGCGAACTCCTCATCGGTATAGGGCGACATGCTCCGCCGGATGAAGGTCAGCGCCCCCGTCGCCCGGCCCGCGACGATCAGCGGGATGACCATGATGTGCTCGCGCATCGTCGCGAGGTCCTCCGCGAAGAAGTAGACGGAGCGCGGGTCATTCTGGGAATCATTGACCATGACCGGCTCACGCTGCTGCACGGCGCGACCGGTGATACCCTCGCCGATCGCCAGCGAAGTCGGCGATGGCTCCAGGACACCGTTGTGCAAGAAGACGAGGCAATGCAACCTGCCATCCTCCGGGTCGAGCCGCCAGAGCGTGGTGCGGGATTGCGGGACGATCGCGAGCGCCTGCTCAACGATCACTCGCGCCATCTCGATCAGGGGATTCTCCATCACCGGCGCCATCGCCCGTTGGGCAGCGTGCGCGGTCAGGCGCTCGCTGACCTGGAGGAGCGCCTGCAACCCCTGTGTCTGCTCCTGCGCCGCCGCGTATCGCCGCGCATTCGTGACGGCAATCGCCACCTGCGGCGCGAACATCCGCAGCAGATACAGATCGTCCGGCGAGAAGGCGCCCGTGCCGAGCCGCGAGACGTAGAACGTCCCGACCGGCCGTTCGGCAATGAACGGTACGATCATCGCGCTCCGATGGCGCGCGTGGTGATCGGGGTGATCGTCCGGCAGGTAGAGGTCCGACCGCCACTGCGGGGAGAGCAGATCGTCGATCAGGAAGGACTCACCCGTGCGGTACGCGCGCCCGGTTAAGCTGCCATAGATGCCCCGCTCCTGCCCCAGCAACTGCGCACAGTATTCGGGCTCGCCGCGGATGCAGGCGATCTTCAGGACATCCTGCCCCGGCACATCGAGGGCAACCGAGGCACGCTCAGAGGGAACGAGGCGACCGACTGCGGAGAGGATTTGATCGAGGAGCGCGTCGAGATCGAGCGAGGCGGCAACGGCGGCGCTCGTTTCGAGCAAAGTCGCCATCGCGGCCGCCTGACGCTCCGGCGAGAGCGCCGTTATTTCGGCGGGAAGACTGCGTTGTTCAGTTCGCTCCATGCTGCGCTCGCCCGTTGCGTCGATTGTCTGCGTCGATGCGCACGGTACCAAACCGGCGGGAGAAATGCAAAGCCAGTGGGCAGCAGCCAGTAGCCAGTAGTCAGTAGCCAGAACTGGGAGGAGTCCCGCTGGCTACTGACTACTGG
>JBPCMC010000416.1:0-2555 GCA_051002645.1 Thermomicrobiales bacterium | reverse complement strand
ATTAACACTAAAGGTGCGCAAGTCGCGCTGATTGACGCCGATCAATTCCGCACCGACCGCGACGGCGCGCGCCAGTTCCGCCGCATTATTGACCTCGACGAGCGCGGTCATCCCATACTCCCGCACGACGGCAAAGAGGGTGGCGAGCAGCGCGCCATCGAGGGCGGCGACGATGAGCAGGCAGGCGTCCGCCCCCCACGCCCGCGCCTCCGCGACCTGATACGAATCGATGATGAAATCCTTGCGCAGCAGCGGAATCGCGCTGCCCACACCATCGAGACCGCGCCGCGCGATCGGCAGATGCGTCAGGCTGCCGAGAAAGAAGGACTCGTCGGTCAGCACCGAGAGCGCCGCCGCCCCACCGCGCGCGAACTCGCCCGCGATCAGTTCGGGGTTGTAGTCCTGCACGAAAATGCCCTTGACCGGCGAGGCGCACTTCAGTTCGGCGATCACGCGCACCGGCTCGCCCGGCCCGCGCCGGAGCGCGCCGAGGAAGTCGCGTGGTGGCGGCGTGCGACTCAGTTTGAGCGCAATCAACTCCATCGAGACGCGCGCCTTGCGCGTCTCCACTTCCTGCCGCTTCTTCGCGAGGATTTCGTCCAAAATCGTGCCGGTCGGCTGTGCCACGCGCTCCTCCCCCTTCGTCGATACAGTATACTCCGACGCGCGGGGAAGGACTGAGGACTGAGGACTGAGGACTGAGAATGATACGATACGACGCATATATTGTTCCTGCGTGTGAAGCGAGAGGGAGTGCATTGTGGCAAATCTGACGCTACCGAATTCGCCCGAGGCGTTCGCGGAGGCGACGTGGGACGATATTCTGCCCTACTACACGGACCTGGCGACGCGACCGCTCGATCGCACGAATGTTGAGGCGTGGCTGAGCGACTGGGCGAAGTTGGAGGAGATGGTCGCGGAGGCGAGCGCGATTGCCTACAACGCCTACTCGACCGATACGGCGAGTGAGGCGAAGGAGGCGGCGCAGGTGCGCTTCTCCAGCGAGATCGAGCCGCAGATGCACGAGCAGCACGTCGGCCTCTCCAAGCGGCTGCTCGACCTCGGCTATGAGCCCACCAATACGGAGACACTGCTCCGCAGTTTCCGTAATCAGTTGGCGATCTTCCGCGAGGAGAATGTGCCACTGGTCGGGGACGAGGAGCGGCTGAACACGCAGTACAACAAGATCACCGGCGGGATGACCGTCGAGTGGGAGGGCAAGGAAATTCCCCTCCCCCGCTTGCAGCCGTACCTGCTCAATCCGGACCGCGCCGTGCGCGAGCGGGCGTGGCGGCTCGGCGCGCAGCCCTACATCGACCAGCACGATGCGCTCGCCGACATCTTCGACCAACAGTACGCGCTCCGGCAGCAGATGGCGAAGAATGCCGGGTTCGCCAACTACCGGGACTACATGCACCGCGCCAAGGACCGCTTCGACTACACGCCGGATGACTGCGAGCGGTTCCATGCCGCTGTCGAGCAGACCGTCGTGCCCGCCGTCGCGCGCCGGTTGGAGCGTCGGCGGCAGCGAATGGGGCTCGACACGCTGCGTCCGTGGGATACCGCCGTTGATCCCGAGGGTCGCCCGCCGCTCAAGCCGTTTGACGAGGTTGGCACCTTGATCGGCCAGGCGGAGACGATCTTCGATCGCGTCGATCCGACGCTCGGCGGCTACTTCAAGGCGATGGCCGATGAGCGTCTGCTCGATCTCGACAGCCGCAAGGGCAAGGCGCCGGGCGGTTACTGCATCGACTACCCGTTCCGCGGCCGCCCCTTCATCTTCATGAACGCGGTCGGCGTGGCGGGCGATGTCGATACGCTGCTCCACGAGGCGGGGCACGCCTTCCATGTCTTCGAGACGCACGACATCCCCCTCTACTGGCAGCGTCACACCGGCTCGGAGATGGCGGAAGTGGCCTCGATGAGCATGGAACTGCTCACCGCCCCCTATCTGGCCAAAGACGACGGCGGCTACTACGCCGAGGCCGATGCCCGCAGGGCACGCATCGAGCACCTTGAAGGCATCTTGCAGGGACTTCCCCACATCGCCGCAGTGGACGCCTTCCAGCACTGGATCTACACGAGCGGCGAGGGGCACGACCGCGATGCCCGCGATGCCGCCTGGCTCAGTATCCGCGCCCGCTTCGAGCGCGGCGTTGACTGGTCCGGGCTGGAGCAGGAGCGTGTCGCCCGCTGGTACCGGCAGTTGCACATCTTCCTCTACCCGTTCTACTACATCGAGTACGGCATCGCGCAGGTGGGGGCGTTGCAGGTGTGGCGCAACAGCCTGGCGGACCATGCGGAGGCGTTGGCGGCCTACCGGCGGGCGCTGGCGCTGGGCGGGACGCGACCGCTCCCCGAGCTCTTCGGGGCGGCGGGGGCGGCGCTGGTCTTCGATGCGGAGAAGATGGGCGCGCTCGCCGCCCTCGTGGAAGCGCAACTGGCTGCCCTCGAAACCGAGAGCGAAGGCTGATCGTCGTCATCGAGGTGGACGAGCGTCCTGCGTAGGGGCGGTGCTCGAACCGCCCTCCGTTGCAGTGCCGTAACCTCGATGG
>JBPCMC010000415.1:0-14514 GCA_051002645.1 Thermomicrobiales bacterium | reverse complement strand
TCGATTTCGAGCGCGAGGTCTCCGTCGTCGCGGCGCGCGGACTGGATGGCGCGTTCGCGCACTACGGCGTGGTCGAGAACACCCACGCGGCGCATATCCTCGATACGACCGTCGCGCCCGCCGACGTGCCGCCGGAGACGGCGCGGCAGGCGATCGCGATCGCGCGCGGGGTGCTGGACGCGCTCGATGTCGTCGGCGTGGCGTGCGTCGAATTCTTCCTGACCGCTTCCGGCGCGCTGCTCGTCAATGAGATCGCGCCGCGGCCGCATAACTCCGGTCATTTCACCATCGACGCCTGCGCGACGAGCCAGTTCGAGCAGCAACTCCGCGCCGTCTGCGGCCTGCCGCTCGGCGCGACCGCGCACCTGCGCCCCGCCGCGATGGCGAACCTGCTCGGCGATCTCTGGCAGGGCGGCGAGCCAGATTGGGATGCGGCCTGCGCCTTCCCAAACGTCGCACTACACCTCTACGGTAAGCAGGCCGCGCGCCCCGGCCGAAAGATGGGCCACCTCACCGCGCTGGCCGATTCGACCGATGACGCGCTCCGCACCGTCCGCGCCGCGCGCGATGCGCTCACGCGTCGCTGATCGCGCGTCATGGCCGTGGCGGTGGCAGTGGGCTTGGGTTCCCGGACGGCGGGTCGCTCGGGCGCGGCGCCGGCAATGGCGTCGTACCACCGGAGATCGGATGCGTCGGTTGCGGGCCGGGGATCGCATTCACCACGCCGAAGGTGTACGCGCCCGGCATCGTCACCGCATTCGTATCGGGGTTCGTCACGGTAATCGGCACCGTGCCCGGCCCGTGCGATGGTGTCTTCACCACGATGGTCGTCGCGCTGACGCTTGTGACCGTCGCGGCGCTGCCGCCGAACGAGACGGTCGCACCGGTCAAGAATCCCTGACCGATCAGCATGATACGTACGCCGCCCGTTATCGACCCGGAGGGGACGCTGATCCCGCTGATCGTCAATCCGCCCTCGTATGCGCCGATGCTGCACATGGTCGGGCGCGGGTAACCGCGCTGATCGACGGCGCCCGCGCCCGTCGGGAATGCCGCCGCGCACACCGACGAATTACCCACGCCCATCGCCGCGCTGCCGCTGCCGAGCGCCATCGTCGGCGTCGGCCCGCCGTTGCTGGCAAGCGCGCCGAGCACGGGATCGCCCGTCTGCGCGGCGTTCGTGAAGCCACAGGTATTCGGCGGATTGAATTCGAGGTTATGGCCGTTATCGGTCAGCGCACCGAAGCAGTTGGCATGCGCACCGCCCACGTTGTTGGCGAGGAGGGCATTGGTTACGGTGGCTATCCCACTATTCGCAAGTCCGCCGCCCTGGGCGGTGCCGGAGGCGCCAAAAGAGCCATCCGTACCGTCGGTGAGGCCAGCGCCTCTGCCTCCTAAGCCGCCAGGACCACCCTGAGTGGTGGACGCGGTGTTGGTGGCGATGGTGGTGTTGATCACCGTGACCGCGCCGCCATCCCCCGTGCCGCCGTCTCCACCGCGTCCGCCATTCCCACCTGAATGTGCGGTACAGAAGGGGGAACAAGCCCGTGCCGCGTTACCGCCGTTGCCGCCAATACCGCCAATACCGCCCGTCGCGGTGCTGCTCGCAACGGTGCTGTTGATGAGCGTTGTCACCCCACCGGATGCCGTGTTGATCGCACCGCCGGAAGCGCTGCCGCCATTACCGCCATTACCGCCATTGCCGCCATTGCCGCTGTCGCCGCCGCTCCCGCCGTCACCCCCTTGCCCTCCCCTGCCACCCGTCGCGGTGTTGATGGTGAATGTGCTGCCGTTCACGATGAGCGTCCCACTATTGGTGATCCCGCCACCGAATGCTGCAAGGCCGTCTTGCCCACTCGACCCGTTTTGTCCAGGAAAGCCGTTGCCGCCCGGTAAGCCGGCGATACCTCCCGTCCCGACTGCCCCGATGATCGAGCCGTTCCGGATCACCACCGCATTCAGCCGCAGTGTCGCGTTAGGGCTGACACGAAAGATGCGGAATGCGGGCGCCCCTGGACCGCGCTGAATTGTCGCGCCATTGCCGTTGATCGTCAGATCGCTTCCCGACGCGATCACCGGCAAGCCGTTCCCGCCCGTCGCGGGATCGCCATTGTTCGCCGCACTGAGCGTGTAGGTGCCTCCCGGCGCGAGATTGATGACGTTCGTCCCGCTCGTCCCGACGGCCGTAATCAGGTTGGCTACGTCGCCGTCCGCGATCGTGAAGGTCGCCGCCGAGACGACAGCCGGGGAGAGCAACGAGACGGTCATCGCAGCGAGCAGCGCCGTCACCGTCCCGAACGCGCCCAAACGACGACGCGTAGGAATGCACACGCGCACTGAGGCGCCGGACATCGGGAATACTCGTGTCATCTCGGTCCTCTCTCTCGCCCACATATCACCGTCGGCATACTCAATGGGTATTGTCGTTATTGCGCACACAAAATACTAAACGCGCCAATGATTGGCAAGGTTCTCGATGAGACCGCGATGAGACGCCGCGTAACGTGCCTTCAGCGCCGGGGCGGCAGGGGGCTCGGCGGCCCGCCACCGGACGACGGGCCAGGTGGGCGCGCGGCGGGAAGCAAACCGGGTACGCCGCCGGGCGATCCGGGCGGTTTCGCACCGGGCAATGTGCTCACAACGCTGAAGGTGTAGCCCAGGCTCAGCGCCGCCGCCTGCCGGTCTGGGTTCGTAACGACGATATCGACCGCCCCGCTCGCATGGGCCGGCGTGGTCGCGGTGATCGTCGTCGCATTGGTCACGGTGACACGGGTCGCGGCAACGCCGCCGAATGTGACCGTCGCGCCAGCGACGAAGCCGGTACCCGTCAGTGTGACGTTCGACCCGCCCGCGAGACCGCCCGACGGCGGCGAGATCGCAGCAAGTGTCGGGAAGGGGGCAGCCTGCGGCTCGAACGCGCCGATGCTGCATAGCATCGGGCGACTCAGGCCACGCTGATCGACGCCTCCCGCCCCATTCGGTAATGCGTCCGCGCAGACGGCCGAATTGCCCGCGCCATCCGCCACACCACCGGGCGCGATAGCGAGTGTCGGCGTTGGGCCGCCGTGATTGGTCAGTGGGCCGACGCCGGGGTCCGCCGTCTGGGCATGGTCAGCGAAATTGCAGGTTGTGGTCGGCGCGAAGTCGAGATTATAGCCGCCGTCCACGACCGCATTGCCGCCGCAGTTACCGTCGCCGGCGATATTCGCGGCGAGCAGCGTATTCGTGACGGTAACGCTGCCCCCGCCGTTGCGGATGCCACCGCCGACGCCGCGACCGTCCGCGCCATCACCCGCGCCACCCGTGCCGAGTGCGCCGCCGGTCGCATTGTTTCGGGCAACCGTGCTATTGGTCGCCGCGAGCGTACCGCTACCGCTGTCGGCAATCGCTCCTCCGTCACCGTCGCCACCGTTCGCACCCGTCCCGTTGGTGGGAATGCTTGTCCCGTTCCCGCCGATGCCGCCCGTGCCGCCGCTCCCACCGACCGCGTTGTTCGCGGTGAAGGTCGTGTTGGTCACCGTCAGCGCACCCATGTTTTGCAGCGCTCCGCCCGACCCGCTCGCCCCGGTGCCAGCGTTCCCACCTTTCCCGCCGGGGGCGGTCGTGGCGTTTCCGCCGTGCCCGCCGTTGCCGCCCGCGCCACCCGTGGCGCTGTTGCCGACAAAGGTCGTTCCC
Source organism: Thermomicrobiales bacterium (assembly GCA_051002645.1). GTDB lineage: Bacteria > Chloroflexota > Chloroflexia > Thermomicrobiales > JALYUS01 > JALYUS01. Next base: position 10,839 of record JBPCMC010000415.1, on the reverse strand, counting down.
TGGATGACCGCTGTACCACTCGTGCTGATCGCCCCGCCCCCGGCGCTCCCGCTGCTGCCCCCTTTACCGCCGCTGCCGCCCTGATTGCCGGTAGCGTTTGCGCCGCTACTGCCGTCACCGCCCGCGCCGCCGGTCGCGCTGTTTCCGACGAAGATGCAATTCGTGACGGTGAGCGACCCGCAGGTGGCGACCGTCATCGCGCCACCGGCAGCAGGCACGCCATTGCCACCGGGGAGACCCGTACCAGACGCATGGGCAGTGCCCGCCACGCCCACGAGCGATCCGTTGCGGATCGTCACCCCATTCAGGGTCAGCGCGCCGCTACTGGTGACGGCGAAGATGCGGAAGTGCGGCGTGCCGGCGGTGCTGCTTCGCTCAATTGTCGCGCCGTTGCCGGTAATGGTGAGATTGCTCGTAATGCGGGGCAGGCCGGTCTCGTCGCCGGGTACGCTGGTATTCGCGGTGGCGAGTGTGTAGGTCGTGCCCGGCGTCAAGGTGATGACGTTCGGCTGTCCGCTGCTATTCGCCGCGTTGATCGCGGCGACCAGCGCCGCGACCGTCGCGGCGGTGACGGATTGGGCGCGCGCCGTATCCGCCCGGACGAGCGGAAGCGCGGCGATCAGGAGCAGCGCGACCGCCCACCCGCGTGCAGCGCGACCCCATCCACGGCGATGAACCGGCGACATGAACGCCCGCTCCTTCTTTCGTGAGGCGATACGAACAATTGACGGCGGTGCAAGTGACTGCTGTAAGTGACGATACCGTAGCAACTCGCCGCCGAAATCGCAACCCCTATCCGCTCGCTCGCCACGAATCGACGGTACTATCCGACGAACGCTCATCGGCTTCGAGTCACGGGTGGAACACGGTAGTCTTAGGGGCAGGGAGAAGACAACGCTCTACCTACCAACTGAACTTCACATCGCCTTTCCCGCCGGAATGATTACCCTGCTCCTCCGGACAGACACCGCACATCGGCAACACTGCCAGCAGTGGCGAGCGGGAGACAAATCGCAATAGCTTGTTATACTGGAGATACGGACGGTCGCAGAGGCGGAGTGTGGATTGTGTGCGATACCGAGAGAAGACGATGGTAACTACGGAAGTATATCCCGAGGCGGCGCGGCGGCTCGATGAGTTTGCGACGCTCCCTCCCGGCTGGGACACCTATGACGCCCAACCCATCGCCGCTCGTGCTCTTGACGAAGCACGGCGCCTGCTCGCTGCGGTCGGTCGGCGGCTCAACGGTCGCGCGATGATCGCACGACCATTCTTCGTTGCTCCGCTCCCCTACGGCGGAGTGCAAATCGAATGGCGGCGCGCAGAGAATGAGATCGAGGTCGAAATTGCCCCTGATGGGCGGTTTGGCTATCTCAGTACCACGGGCGAGGGGGAGAATCGGGTATTCGTCGAGAAGGATGACGCATCAACCGACGAGGTTATCGACCGCATCGTCCGCCTCTACGATGACAACTGATCCCTACCCACTCGTCCATATTGACGATGACGACGAGGTATACCGACGCATCGTCGATCATCAAACAAGGCAGTCGTCCTAATTCGTTCAAGCGATTCCCCTTCCCTTCGCGGGAAAGGGTGAGGGAGTAGACATGAAGATCACGGATATTCGCACAGCGGAAGTGAAGGGGCACGGCTACTCGACCTATGTGCGCATCTACACGGACGAAGGGGTGATCGGCAACGGCGAGTGCATCCACGGCGGCGAGGGATGCCCGGCGATGATTCACGCCCTCAAGCAGTACATCATCGGCGAGGACCCGGTCAATGTGGATATGTTGTTCGAGAAGATGCGCCGCTCCCGCCTCTTCGATGGCGCGATGTCCGGCGCGACGGTCACGGCGATGACGGGCATCGAGATCGCCCTCTGGGACCTCGCGGGCAAAATCCTCGGCCTGCCGGTCTACCAATTGCTCGGCGGCAAGTTCCGCGACACCGTCCGGCTCTATTGCGACAGCCACGCCGGGAAGGACTTCTCCCCCGCCTCGTATGCGCAGCGGGCGAAGGAGGTCGTCGCGATGGGGTTTGATGCGATCAAGTTCGATGTGGACGAGCGCGCGCACGGCTTCCGCAATGACCGGTGGAATTGGAACGCCTCCGGCCCGGAGGTCGCGTGGATGACGGAGCGCGTCGCGGCGGTGCGCGAGGCGGTCGGGCCGAAGATCGACCTCGCCATCGACATGCACGGTCGCTACGACACCGCGAGCGGCATCCGCGTCGCGCGGGCAATGGAGCCGTTCAATCTGCTCTGGCTGGAGGAGCCGGTGCCGCCGGAGAATATCGCGGCGATGCGCGAGGTGAAACTGCACTCCTCCGTGCCGCTCTGCGCGGGCGAGAACCTCTACCTGCGCTGGGGATTCCGCGACCTGATCGAGCAGCAGGCGGTCGATACGATCATGCCGGACATCCCAAAGTGCGGCGGCCTGAGCGAATGCCGGAAGATCGCCAACATGGCCGAGGTCTACTACATCCAGTTCGCGCCGCACAATGTCTGCGGACCGCTCGGCACGATGGCCTCGGCGCACGTCTGCGCGAGCATCCCGAATTTCCTCGTCATGGAGTGGCATTGGATTGATTACGAGGGGTGGGACGACTTCGCCACGCGCGATCAGCCCGTCATCCAGAACGGCCACGTCGTGCTCAGCGACGCCCCCGGTATCGGCCTCGACGTGAACGACGAGGCGCTTATCCCCTATCTCCGCCCCGGCACCACCCTCTTCGGCGCGACACCAACGACGCCGTAAGAAGGACTGAGGACTGAGGGGCACGAAAAGGCCGGGCTGCTGGCCCGGTCTTTTCGCGTGCGCGGAACCAATCGGAGGGTAGGACACGTCCTATTGGCGGGCGAGCATCCTGTCCAAATAGGCAAGGAGAAATTGCCCGAAGAGCCGTGTTGCCGCCGCCCGCCGCCCGGCATACTGCGATCAGACGAAACAGCGGGCACACGAGCGAATGTGCGGCCCGGAGCGACGATATAGGATGGAGGAGGGGATGATGCGGACAATGCGGCGGACTTATACCGTGCTTGCCTTTGCCTGGGCGCTGATGGTGATTGACATCGCCGTCTTGATCCTCACCCTCGCCGCGCAGCGCTCCTGATTCACCATCCGCATTGGGGAGTGGAGGCAATCGCTCCACTCCCCTTTTTCGCGTCTCCCCTTCCGGCTCCCCTTCCCCGGTGGGGAAGGGGTTGGGGGTTCGGGCGATCCGTGGTTCAATACCCTCCAAAGGAGGGCGAAGATGGCGGAGACGGTGGGCGCGGTGGTGATCGGGGGCGGGTGCATCGGGACGAGTATCGCGCTGCATCTCGCGCGGGAGGGTGTGCGCGACATAGTACTCGTCGAACGCGCCTATCTCTGCGCGGGGACGACGGGGCAGAGCGGCGCGATTGTCCGGCAGCATTACTCCAATGATTTCACCGCCGCGATGGCGCGCGACAGCCTGGCGATCTTCCACGAATGGGCGGAGCGCATCGGCGGGGGCGATCCGCGCTTCATGCAGTCCGGCGTGCTCGTCACCGTTGGCGAAGCGGATACGGACGGGCTGCGCTCCAACGTCGCGATGCAGCAAGGTATCGGAATCGACACGCAGATCGTCACACCGGACGACATCCGCGCCCTCGACCCGCGCTTGCGCACCGACGACATCGCCCTCGGCTGCTGGGAGCCGACGGCGGGCTACGCCGACCCCGTCGCGACCGTCCACGCCTACGCTGCCGCCGCCCGCGCCGCCGGGGTGACGATCCGCGAGGGTGTAGAAGTGCTGAATGTGCTGCACGCGGGCGGGCGGGTGCGCGGCGTGAGCACAAGCGCGGGGGAGATCGCCGCGTCGGTGGTCGTCAACGCCGGGAATATCTGGGGCGTCGCGTTGCTCCGGCATGCGGGCCTCGATCTGCCGATCGCGCCGAGTCGCCACCCGATGGCCGCGCTCCACCGCCCGGACGATGCGCGCGCCCCCCATACCGTCGTGCTCGATATGCACCGCAACGCCTACCTCCTGCCACGCGCCGGGGATATCACCCTCTGCGGTTCGATCGCCGGGGAGGACGACACCATCTACGCCGACCCCGAGACCTACAATCAGGGTGTCACGCGGGCCGAAATCGCGCGGTTCCAGACCGAGGGCGCCTATCGAATGCCCGCGCTCGCCCGCTCTGTCGCGCAAGGCGGCTGGGCAGGCATCTACGACGGCAGCGCGGACAACCACCCCGTTCTGGACGCCGTGCCGGGCATCGACGGCTATTACTGCGCTGTCGGCTTCAGCGGCCACGGTTTCAAACTCTCCCCGGTCTTCGGCGCGCTGATGGCGAAACTCATCGCTGGTGGCCCCGCAGCGGCCCCGGCGCTACGCCCCTTCCGGGCCACACGCTGGGCGGAGCACGATGCGATCGGCACCCAATACGCGGCGGGCGTCCTCGCGTAGCCCGTTGGCCCCCACCCCCCGCCCCTCCGTCCGCAAGCGGGGGAGGGGAGCTTGATACGGTGAGATGAATACCAATAGTCGCTACACACGCGATCCATGAGTCACCCCTCCCCCGCATGGCGGGCGGAGGGGCGGGGGTGGGGGCATCCCCTTGATGCATGCGCACAAATTTGGCATCGCCGGCTTGGGTGCCGCGTCCATTGGCGGACGACTATCCTCGACGTATGCTGGCGTTACGAAGACGGTTCTCTCATCGGTGAAATTATCGTCGCGGGTGCATTCAGTCGGCAATCCATCCGCTTCACCGATGAAACTCAGGGATACGCCATCCATCGCACGATCCGGTACGATATTGTGACACGAGCAGGAGGGCGATATGGTGGTGGAGGACGTTTCGGTACGTCCGGCGCGGGTGGATGATGCGGCGGCGATCGCGGAGATCTATAACCAGGGTATCCGGGCGCGGATTGCCACCTTCGAGACGGAGGAACGGTCGCCGGAGGAACGCCGCGCATGGCTCGCCAGCCACGACGAGCGCCACCCGGTCGTCGTGGCGACGGTCATCGAGGCGGGCAGCGAGCGGGTCGTCGGCTGGGCCGCGACGGATGGTTACCGGACGCGCGCCTGCTACGCGGGCATCGCGGAATTCTCCGTCTACATCCACGAGGCGTACCGGGGGCGCGGCGTCGGCGTCGTGCTCCTCACCGGGCTGCTCGACGCGGCGGAGCGGGCGGGCTTGTGGAAACTACTGTCGCGCGTCTTCCCGGAGAACGCCGCCAGCCGCGCCCTCTGCGCCAAAGTCGGCTTCCGCGAGGTCGGCGTCTACCAGAACCACGGCAAACTGGACGGCGTCTGGAAGGACACCGTGATCGTCGAGCGACTCATCCCCGCGAACGTGACATAGGGATTGAACCACAGAGGCACAGAGGGCACAGAGACGGGAGGAGAAAAAGAAGGTCTCGTTCTTTGTGTCTTCTCTGTGTCCTCTGTGCCTCTGTGGTTAAACGGTTTCCCTGATCCAGGAGTGTTGATGTGCGACTGCCACGCGGGTTCTATTACGGTTGGGTGATGCTGCTCGCGCTCGCGTTCACGCAGGTGACATCGTGGGGCATCCTCTACTACGGGTTTTCGGTCTTTCTCAAGCCGATTGGCAGCGACCTGCATTGGTCACGCGCGGCGATGACCGGGGCGTTCTCGCTCGCGCTGGCGACCTCCGGCGTGACGGGGCTCTTCGTCGGGCGCTGGCTGGACCGACACGGCCCGCGCCTGCTGATGACGGTCGGTTCGTGCGCGGCGGCGCTGCTCCTGCTCGCGCTGGCGATGGTGCGCACGATCGCCCTCTTTTATCTGATCTGGGCGGCAATCGGCGTGGCGATGGCGGCAATCTCCTACGAACCCGCCTTCGCCGCCATCGCGACCTGGTTTGTTCGCTATCGCAGCCGCGCACTGACGATTATCACCTTTGTCGGCGGCTTTGCGAGCGTCATTTATATTCCGCTGATCACCTGGCTCGTGCGCACGCAGGGCTGGCGCGCCGCGATGGTTATCCTGGCGGTCATCCTGGCCATCACGACGATCCCCTTGCACGCGCTCGTCCTGCGGCGGCGACCGCAGGACCTCGGCCTGCTGCCTGATGGCGGATTAGCAGGCAGCAGGCAGCAGACAGCAGGCAGCACTACTCAGCACTCGGAATTGAGCGTCCGCGCGCGGGACGCGATTCACAGCACGTCGTTTCGCTGGCTGACCGGGGCATTCTTCCTCGCATTCCTCGCCAACGTCGCGGTGACGGTGCATCTCATCCCGTATCTGACGGACCACGGCTTCAGCACGGGTTTCGCGGCGACGGCGGCGGGGCTGATCGGCACGCTCGCCCTGCCGGGGCGGCTGATCTTCACGCCGCTCGGCGGTCGCATCCCGCGCCGCTTCGTCGCGGCGGGCATTTTCCTCTTCCAGACGATTGGGCTGATCGTCCTCGTCACGGTGCAGTCCACGGCGGGCGTCATCATCTTCGTGGCGCTCTTCGGCATCGGCTTCGGGGCGATCACCCCGGCCCGCGCCGCGCTCGTCGCCGAGATGTACGGCCCGCGCGAGTACGGCAGCATCAGCGGCGTCCTCGCGCTCTTCGTCACTGGCGCGCGAGCAATTGCGCCGGTCAGCGTTGGCCTGTTGTACACGCTCTTCGGGCGGTATGAGCCAGTCTTCTGGCTGCTGATCGCCCTCTCGACCCTCGCGACGGGCGCGGTCCTCTGCATCGAGCGCGGCATCCCGCCCTTGACGATGCCGGACCCCACCGTCGCGTCCACCTCGGCGTAGTCGGTCGGAGGCGAGGGCGACGTACACTGATGCCGCGCTATGCGACCGCAGGCCGGCATAGCCACGGTGCCGGTCACTCGCTGACCGGCACCGTGGCTATAACCAAATTCGTGCTACGAGGGGGTGGCCGTCTCTTACGGACCGGAGACGACCGTGACGGTCATCGTCGTTGAGTAGGTGCCCGCCGCCGCGTCCGCCGGTACTTGCAGTTTAGAGGCGAAGCTCATCGTCGCCTGCCCCATGCCTGTGGTCGCGGTCGCATTGTAGATCTTGCCCGATGTGGTGGGGATCGCGCCGAGTGCGACATTGTTCGTCGGGGCCGTGCCTTTGACACCGGAGACCGTGACGCCGGTGATCGTGTGATTCGCCGCCGGGATCGTGTCGTTGCCGACGGTCGTCAGCGTGCCGATCTGCGACTGCAGGTTCCACCCCGCCTTGCTGCCCGTCGCGTCCGTGACGCCGACCGCGAACGCGGAGGTGAGGTTGATGATATCGCCGGTGAGTGTCCCGCTATACGAGAAGTTCGCGGGAGCGGCGGTAATGCTCAGCGAACCGGCGCCCAGTGTCGCTGTCGCCGTGGCGGCGCCGACCGTCGAAATACCGATCAGAAGGGCCGCGATCATCACGAAGCCAAAAAGTGTCTGACGTAGCGAGCGACTCATGGTACTACTCCTATACAAAAATTCGTTACAAAAAATCTGATCCAAAGCCGTTCCTATTACGCCTGTTTGAACGTGTACTTCAGTGTCGCGTTACGCTCCTTGGCTATACATGACGAGACTGTCAGAAACTAGGCCGTCACACGCAGGAAGGGTCACCGTTTGGAGGCGCTGCGCGCTGATAGAGGCGCCGTATCTGAACAAAACGTCAGATTGGCGTGCGCGGCTATCGTGTGGGCCGCTTCCGACGCGCTTCCGTCCTCTGCGGCGACGATGACGACTTCTTAACCCGTACACTCGGTTGCCGCGCTAGCTCTGTCATATGCGGATGCGACAGTGCTGGAAGCGGCGCTCCTTCGGGTGAAAACGATGGGCGACGCCGGGAGCGAAGGAGCGTTCGATGATCTTTCTACTGACGCTGCTTGGCAGCATGGTCGTCTGCGAGGCGTACTTCTGTGGCGATCTGCGACAGGCGCTGACAGCGACCACACAGGAAGTCCGCCACCGGCAGGAGCGGGCTTCCCTCTTGATCGTGACACATACATACGGCGCGACGGGTAGAGATTATCGCTGGGAATAATAGCATGAAAGGAGTCGAAGTCCCGGAGTATGGTATCTGACCGTATCTGTTTTCCTTTGATCTCTCTCAATCAACACGGGTATGAATATCTATTTCTCACAATCGACGAACGACTGATCGCGCAATGAGCCACACCTTTTAGGAGGACGTTTTGAACACCCACTTTGTCCCATCGACTTCGCCACGACACGACATCCGTTCCGTATCTGCGGGTGCGGTCGGACAGGCGCTGTCGTGCTCTCCTATCGAGGACGAGGCGAATCGCCTCGCTGATGCCCGCCGGCGAATGCAACAGGCCCAGGAATCCTATCGCGCTGCACTGATGGCGGACGATCAGGAGACACGGCGCGCGGAGTAACCAACGAGGATAGTCGCCGATTACCCCGGTCGCTCATACCGCGCACGGGCGAGGTCGATCGTCGCATGGGCTTCCGCCCGTCCCTGCCATCCATGCAGGGTCAGGCACTGATTGTTCTGCCGCTTGTAGGCGCGAAGGAACTCATCGATCTCGTCCCGCATCACAGCCACCAAGTCGCCGATCTCCGTCACGGCGCGGAGCGGCCCGCTCCCGACAGCGACGCCGATGATCTTCCGGTCACGCCCGGCATGATCGGCCATATCGAGCACGCCAATCGGTCGCGCCCGGATGACGGTCCCCGGCGCTGTCCGCCCACCACCCAGGACGAAAATATCGAGCAGGTCGCCGTCCTCGGATCGGGCGCGCGGGATGAACCCGTAGTCGGCGGGGAAGGGCAGCGTCGAGCGGTTCTCCCCGTCGATACGGAGCGCGTCGAGTCGCTCGTCGTACTCATACTTCGTCGCGGAGCCGCGCGGTATCTCGATCACCACGTTGACGATGCGCGGGGCCTCATCGCCGGTCGAGAGCGTGGAGATGGCACGCGATGCCGCCATTGTGAGGGCTGCCCGTTACGCGCGATGCGTGACGCGCGGATCAAAAGCGTCGCGCAGGGCGTCACCCGTCAGGTTAATCGCCAGCACGGTGAGCGCGATGCAGAGGCCCGGCGCGATCATCTGCCACGGGTACGCCTGGAAATACGCCCGCGCCTCATTAATCATCACGCCCCACTCCGGCGTCGGCGGCTGCATGCCAAGTCCGAGGAAGGAGAGCGAGGCCAACCCAAGGATGACGCCGCCGACGTTCGCCGTCGCGAGCACCGCCGCCGGGCCGACGACATTCGGCAGCATGTGGCGAAAGACGAGTCGTGCCCTCGTCGCGCCCAGCGCGTGCGAGCTCTCCACGTAACCCGTCTCCCGCTCTTTGAGGATCAGAGCGCGATAGATGCGCGCTGACGACGGCCAACTGGTGACGATCAGGGCAATCAGCAAGTCCGTGAACGATGGGCCGAGCACGGCGGTCAGGGCGAGCGCCATGACGAGACCCGGCAGCGCGAGCAGCGATTCGATCAGCCGCCCGATGACGCCGTCCACGCGGCGGCTACTCATCGCGGCGAGCGTGCCGATCAGGAAGCCGATTGCGCTCGTGCCGAGGCAGACGATTGCTGCCCCCGCGAGCGACCAGCGCGCGCCGGCCAACATGCGGGCGAAGACATCGCGCCCATACTTATCCGTGCCGAGCGGGTGCGCCACCGAGGGGTTTGTGAGGCGCGCGAGGGTGTCTTGCGCCAGTGGGTCCCGGCCCCAGAGGCGCGGCCCGACGACCGCCGCCGCGACGATCAGCCCGAGGAAGATCACCGCGACCATCCCGGACCGACTGATCCGGGTACGGATGCTGCGTCGTGCGGGTGGCGCGACGACGGCTGGCGCGGCGAGGCGAACGGCGACGGCCATCTCAGACGCTCCTGACGCGCGGGTCGAAGGCCGCAATCGCCACGTCCACCATCAGATTCGCGGCGACGAAGATCAGCCCCGCCGCTATCGCGAAGCCGACGACGACCGGCATGTCCCGCACGAGGGCGGCATCGACCGCCATCTTGCCGATCCCCGGCCAGGCGAAGACGTACTCCACCACCGCCGCGCCCGTCATCAGGTGCGCCGCCTCCAGCCCGAGCACCGTGAGAATCGGCACGGCGGCGTTCGGCAGGACGTGGGCGCGGGTCACGGTGCGGGGCGTCAGCCCCTTCGCCCGCGCGACCCGCACGAACTCTTTGCCGAGAATGTCCAGCATCGCGGCGCGGGTCAGCCGCGTGAGGATCGCCATGTTCGAGAGCGCAAGGACAATCGCGGGCATGACGATCCCCCGTGGCGTCGGCGTGCCGAAGACGGACAGACAGTGCAGCCGCACCGAGAGGACGTAGATCAGGACGAGCGCCACCCAGAAGCCGGGCACCGCCGACCCGAGCACCGCGACCACCTGCGCGACCGCGTCGATCGCGCTCCCCCGGCGATAGGCCGCGAGCGTGCCGAGGGGGATCGCGACGAGCGCGCCGAGGACCACCGCGCAGGCCGCGAGGAGCGCGGTGTTACCGATGCGCTCGCGGTACATCGTCAGCACCGGCGTGTAGGAGCGGAAGGAGCGCCCGAAATCGCCGCGCGCCGCTCCCCTCAGCCAGTCGACGTAGCGGACGGGGAGCGGATCATCCAGGTGCAACTCCGCACGCTTCAACGCCACGGCTTCTGGGGTGATCGTTTCCACCCCTTCCGCCTGCAGGAGCAGATAGGCGGGATCGCCGGGCGTCGCCGCTTCCAGCCCGAAGGCGAGCAGCGAGATGACGAAGATCACCGGGAGCACCGCCATAATCCGATTGAGAATGTAGCGCGCCACCGGCTGCCCTCCGATTCGTCTCGCGGCTTACAGCGATTTGCAGAATCACTGAGCCGGTGGCGGCGGGCTTTAGCCTGCCGCAGCAAGGTTCGGCAGGCTAAAGC